>SYEN01000569.1 GCA_005800795.1 Burkholderiales bacterium
AGGAACCGCAAAAAAAGCACTTGCGACCCCTCAAATAGTTGGCCGCACAACTAAATATCGTGTGTGGACCACCTGTTTTCGCTCTGGTAACCATCGGTATCCCCTAGGATACTTTGGTTACGAAACGCCCTAATTACCTTTGTTTTTATTGATATTTTTTATGCTCTCTGCCACCTGCACCGCAACCGACGTGAGGCTAACCCGGCGCGAATCCAGTTCTAGCCTTTAAGTTGAGCTAGCGGTGGCCGAAACGGAAAGTATGGCGCCTGATACCACGGATAGGGCGGCGTGCCACTGCGTGAAAAATATGCCTCTATTTCACGATCAGTGCGGCGCTTGAGCATGAAAGACTTCGTAGAAATAATCCCGTCCAGTTCAAACTGCACACTGAACTCGACTTCCTTGCCGTAGTTCGGAATCGTGAAGTTGCCGATTTCCACGCGCGTGCGAGCGCGTGCGCCCGCCAGCACCGTACGCGCTACCGAGGGAGGCGAGGCCTGTGTTCCACCAGTAACACGCAGCAGCCGAAACGGACGGTTATGCAGATCCAGATTCACCAGGTAAAACGTGACAATGCCGGTGGCCTTGTCATGGTCCTTGCCCAAAGCGCCTGGCACGCCGACAGCATCCAGACCTTTTTGCAGATCGTAAAGCACTGGTACGAATTTTTTCTCGTGTGTCATTGCCAGTTGCAGTCCGAGTTTTCCGTCATCCAGCCAACCGTCCGCGTCGTAGTATCGGGTGTATTCACGCACTTCGCGGCGCCCGGTCTGCGGATCTTGCGCGAACTCCGCCACGCGGCCTGTGGAGCACGCTGCCAGCCCGGCAAGTGCGCCGATTAACACCAAAATCGCCGTTTGACGCATAAGTAATCTTGATCCGTGACCTAACAGCTTGTCGGCATTGCGGCACTGCAAAACCCTAGTCCGCGCGTGACCGTGTCCATCAGACTATTCTACTAGAACGTGGGCAGCCCATAGGCTTCACGCTGCCGCAGCAGAAAAATGTTGACACTCGCCATGGCTACCAAGAATATATTAGAATCCCACATATAGGCAGTAGATCGTGCCGCTTGTCCGCCGCGTAGTCCTCTCCCGCGTGGGGATGCAACTTGGTGAGAGAACAGCGTAGTGGAGGTGCAGCCATTTCAGCCCAGAAATCCATAGAACTCATACTGGCGCGCCAGTTGGCGAGTTGTCTGGCGATGCCGGTTGGCATTGTGGATGCCGAAGGTACGCTGGTGTATTACAACGAGCAGGCCGAGGAAGTCCTTGACCAGCGTTTTGACGAAACCGGCGACATGAAGGCGAGCGAGTGGACCGCGTTTTTTGCTGTCGAGGATCTGGATCGCAAGCCCATACCAGTTGAACTCTGGCCGCTGGTGCTGGCCTACAAAGAACAGTGCGCAGTATCGCAAATCGTGTGGCTGCGGTGCCGCGACGATGCCTGGCGCAATATATCGTTTACCGCGTTTCCGCTGATCGGCCAGCACGGCCGTTTCGAAGGTGCAATGACCATTTTCTGGGAAGTATGAGATGCGCGTCACTTTGCGTGGTACGCGCGGGTCGCTGTCCTCCCCGGGGCCGGATACCGTTCGTTATGGTGGCAACACATCATGCGTCGAAGTGATCGGAGACTCCGGCACCGCGCTCGTGCTGGATGCCGGAACTGGGATACGGCAATTGAGCAGCCTTTTGCCGCGCAATCTCAAACGAATCGATATTCTGCTGACACATCTGCACATGGATCACATTCAGGGGCTCGGTTTTTTTGGCCCGCTGCACAATCCGGCAATGGAAGTACATGTTTGGGGGCCGGCCAGCACCACGCAGAATCTGCATGCGCGTTTGAAGCGGTATCTGTCCCCGCCGTTGTTTCCCGTACGGGTGACTGATCTGGCCAGCAAGCCGATTTTCCATGAAGTGCCGTGTGGTGACGTCGATATCGGCGAGTTTCGCGTGGCTTCCGCGCTGGTGTGCCACCCTGGCCCCACGGTGGGTTATCGCATCACATCGCCCACGGGACGTGTGGTGACTTACATGCCGGACCACGAACCCGCGCTCGGTGTGCTGAAGTTTCCTTCGCTTCCACGCGCGTGGACCTCCGGCGCGGGACTGGCGGAGAACTCCGACCTGCTGATTCACGACAGCCAGTACACCAATGCCGAGTACGCTACGCGCTTTGGGTGGGGCCACAGCACGGTTGAGCACATGCTCGAGTTCGCCAAGCTCGCCGAGATTCGCAAGTTGGTCCCGTTTCATCACGATCCTGATCACAGCGATGTCACGCTGGATCAGATGTTCGATGAAGCGATACAAAAGTCCCGGCCTGCCTACCAGGTGATTCCCGGGTTTGAGGGCGCCACGTTCGAGGTTTGAGCGCACTGTTCATCCTGCGTGCTATTGCGCACCATGCTTGCAGCGCTTGCTCCGCTGTAGATACTATGAGTTATCTATACAAATCAAACAGTAACGATTATTTTTTTATTGTGAAAACCTAATGATTGTTTATGATCTGGAATGCGAACAGGCCCATCGCTTTGAAGGCTGGTTCGGTTCGGCGAATGATTTCGATCAGCAGCTTGAGTGCAAACTGCTGTGCTGTCCAATATGCAACAGTGGCAACGTGGTGCGCCGGCCCAGCGCGTCGTACGTGAACACCGGCGCTGTGGAAAAGCCGCGGCGTGAGAAACAAGACCCTGCCAGTTTCAGCGTGCCGCAGCAGTACGCCAACGTGTCGCCCGAAATGGTTGCGAAGGTGATTGAGCATATCGTCAAAAATACCGAAGACGTCGGTGCGAAATTCCCCGAGGAGGCGCGCAAGATTCATTACAACGAAGCGCCTGAGCGCCACATACGCGGCACCGCCTCACCACGCGACGTCGAGTCGCTGCGCGACGAAGGCATCGAAGTCGTGTCGTTGCCGCTGCCGCCACATCTCACCGCGAAAACGCACTGAGCAAGACTTTCTTCCCAGTTACCTACGCAACAAGGACACCCGTTATGAACCAACCTGGCACCACCATTCCGACGCTCACTGAAAAACTGCTGGCAATCAAGGAAGGCCACATTGGCTGGATTATTTTCAACAATCCTGACAAGCACAATGCTGTGTCGATGGAAATGTGGCAGTCGGTGCCGATGGCGTTCGACGCGTTCAACAAAGACCCGGACGTGCGCGTGATCATCCTCAAGGGTGCAGGCGAAAAAGCGTTTGTGTCGGGCGCGGATATTTCACAGTTCAAGGAGCGCCGCTCCAGCGCTGAGGGCGTGGCCGAATACAATGCCACTTCGGATCGTGCGGGTGAAGCCATCCGTGCCTGCCCCAAGCCCACCATAGCCATGGTGCGTGGCTATTGCATCGGCGGCGGTGCGGCTACTGCAACCAACTGCGATATCCGCATTGCTTCCGACGATTCCAAATACGGCGTGCCTGCCGGAAAGTTGGGGCTGGGTTATCGCTATGGCGGCATCAAACGACTGACCGATCTTGTCGGCCCCCAACATACCGCTGAAATATTTTTTACTGCGCGGCAGTTTAACGCGCAAGAAGCGCTCGCCATGGGGCTGGTCAATCGCGTGGTGCCTGTGGCTGAACTTGAAAGCATCGTGCGCGAGTATGCCGACACCATAGGCCGCAACGCACCGCTGACGCTCGCCGCCGTCAAGCGCGCGCTGCTCGAATATGCCCGCAACGATAACGAACGTGATCTCGCGCTGTGCGACAAAATGGTCAACGACTGCTTTACATCAGAAGACTACAAAGAAGGGCAGACCGCTTTCATGGAAAAGCGTAAACCTGTATTCAAAGGAAAATAAATTATTCAATAAAAACAAAGGTAATTAGGGCGAAACGTAACCAAAGTAGAGTTTCAAGAAAAGCTTAAAAACGTTGTCGTTGCGGTGATTGTATCGGTATTCGATTTCCTTCAGATACATCGGGAAATAATACTTCGACACGCCGCG
>SYEN01000570.1 GCA_005800795.1 Burkholderiales bacterium
GGCTGCGAGACGAGGAATACTTGCGACTCAAAATCCTGACCTGCATGCTGCCCGCACTCTAAAATGCTCCAAAATCGCCCACTCGATTTCCTGAAGACCCGTTTTTATGCTGCATTGCTTGCCATGGGCAACGGCCTCGCGCACGCGCAAAAGGCCGACGCACCGTTCCCCACGCGCCCCGTGCGCCTGCTGGTCACGCAAGCCGCAGGCGGCCCCACCGATGTGGTCGCGCGCATTTACGCCACGCGCCTTTCCGAATTGATGGGCCAACAAGCGGTGGTGGATAACCGCCACAGCGCGGGCGGCAGCATCGCGGGCGAGCTAACGTCGCGCGCACCCACCGATGGCTACACGCTGATGGTCGCGGCCAACGGCACGCTCGCTGTTGCGCCGCATCTGATGAAGCTGACTTATGACGCACGCAAAGACCTCGCGCCAGTGGCATTAATCGGCAACAGCCCATTGGGTCTGCTGGTGCATCCGCCGTTGCCCGCAGCCTCGGTCAAAGAACTGCTCGCGCTCGCCAAAGCGCGCCCGGGCCGTATCAACTTCGGCTCGCCCGGTCCCGGCGCCACTGCACATCTGGCGGGCGAACAATTCAAGACGATGGGCGGCATCAACATTGTGCATGTGCCCTATAAGGGCGCCAGTGCCGCGCTGGTGGGCGTGATGTCGGGCGAGATCGAAATGTTTATCACCGGGCTCTCTTCTGGCATGCCCTATGTAAAGCAAAAACAGTTGCGCATACTTGGTGTGACCAGCGCCAAGCGCGTGGTCTTGATCCCCGATGTGCCCACTATCGGAGAAACGCTGCCCGGCTATGACGTGACTTCCTGGTACGCCGTGCTCGCCCCCGCGGGCACACCGCAAAGCATCATCGAACGCTTGCACAAACTATCGACAGCCGCAGTCACAACGCCTGACATCAACAGCAAACTCACCAGCGCCGGTGTGGAAGTGGAAACGTTGTCGCCACAACAATTGGGCGCAAAACTCGCCCGCGATCATGAGCGCTGGGGCAAAGTCGTCGCGGCCGCCGGCATGAAGCCCAACTGACAATGGCTAACGTGGATTACGACGCCATCATTATCGGCGGCGGCCTTGTTGGCACTGCCGTGGCCTATGGCCTTGCGCGTCGCGGCAAAAAACCGGTGGTGCTGGATGAAGGTGATATTGCCTATCGTGCCTCGCGCGGCAATTTTGGTCTGGTATGGGTGCAAAGCAAGGGCTTCGGTGTGCCGGAGTATCAACGCTGGACGCGGCGCTCATCCGCAGACTGGGCGGCGTTCTCCGCTGAGCTGCAAAAAGAAACAGGTATCTACAGCGGTCACGAACGGTCCGGCGGCGTCACCATCTGCCTCTCCGATGATGAACTGGAGCGCCGCGCTACGCGCATGGCGCAATTGCAACGGGAGGCAGGTGACTTTGGTTTCGAGTACGAGATGCTCGATCACGCGGCGCTGAAAAAGCTGATTACCGCCATCGGGCCGGATGTGGTGGGCGCCTCACATACCAAGTACGACGGACATGCCAACCCGCTCTACACCTTGCGTGCGTTGCACGCGGCGTTGTTAAAGCATGGCGGAACCTACGTGCCGCATGCGCGTGTGGAGGCCATCCAGGCCGCTCGCAATCACTTTACCATCACTGTCGGCGATGTGACGTACGAAGCGCCGCGCCTAGTGCTGGGCGCGGGGCTGGGCAATAACGCGCTCGGCAAACTAGTGGGGCTTAACGTCCCCGTGCAGCCCTCGCGCGGGCAGATCATCGTCACCGAGCGCGTGGCGCCCGTGCTGCCCATGCCCACGCTGATGATCCGCCAGACTGTCGAAGGCACGCTGATGATCGGCGAATCGCGCGAGGAGGCGGGCTTTGACGACACCACTTCGCCGGAGATACTGCACACGCTGGCGGAGCGCGCGGCGAAAACGTTTCCGTTTCTGCGCCACACCTGCATTGTGCGAACCTGGGCGGCGCTGCGCGTGATGGCGCCGGATGGTTTACCCATCTATGAGCAGTCAGCCCAGTACCCTGGCGCGTTTGTGTGCACTTGCCACAGCGGTGTCACACTCGCCGCCGCGCATGCGCTGCACTACGCGGGTTACGTGATCGATGGCGCCATTCCTCCTGAACTTGCACGATTTTCAACGAAACGATTCGACCATGTTCAAGCCGTTACCTCACAGCACTGACGCCAGCGTGCCGGTCGTCGTCAACGGCGCCGCCGTCAGCGTACCGGCGGGCAGCACAGCCGCGGCTGCCATGCTGCTGGGTGGGGCAGGACACACACGCAGCAGTGCGTTGTCCGGCGAACCGCGTGCTCCGTACTGCATGATGGGCGCGTGTTTTGAATGTTTGATGGAGATTGACGGCGAAGCGAATCAGCAGGGGTGCATGGTGATTGTGCGTGAGGGTATGCGCATCGACCGGCAGATGGGCAAGCGCGAGGTGCGTGAGTGATCACGGCATTCGACCTCGCTATCGTCGGCACGGGCCCCGCAGGCATGGCCGCCGCCATCACCGCATCCGAACTCGGCTTGAGCGTTGCTGTACTCGATGAACAGCCCGAACCCGGCGGACAGATTTACCGCGGCGTCGAGCGCCTTGCCATCTCGCGCGCGAAGCATCTCGAATGGCTGGGGCCGGATTACGCAGCGGGGCTCGATCTCGCCCGCGCATTCCGCAAGAGCAAGATTGAGTATTTCGATGCTGCACAGGTCTGGCAAATCGAACCTGTCGAAAACGGCAGGCTGTTCTACAAGCGTAACGGCGTCACCGGCATCCTCAATGCGAAAAAATTCCTCATCGCACCCGGCGCGATGGAACGCCCCATGCCCGTGCCCGGCTGGACACTGCCGGGTGTGATGACCTGTGGCGCGGCGCAAACATTGATGAAGGCCAACGGCCTAGCGCCGGAAGGAAAATTCGTGCTCGCAGGCTGCGGGCCGCTGCTGTTGCTGCTCGCGGCGCAACTGCTGCGCGCGGGTGTCAGGCCCGCTGCAATACTTGAAACCGAAGTGCATCGCTGGGCCGCATTGCCGCGCCTGCCGGGCTTTCTGGCCGCACCCGGTTACCTCGGTAAGGGGCTGGCGTTGCTACGCGAAATCCAGTCAGGGGGTGTGCCCTATCACAAGGGCGTCACGCATCTTGCGATCAAGGGTGACACGCAAGCGCGCGAGATCGAGTTCGCGTGCAGTGGTGTCACTCACAGCGAACCTGTTGACCTCGTGCTATTGCATCAGGGCGTCGTGCCCAATGGCAATCTCGCATGGTCGATGCGCCTCGCGCACGAGTGGGACGATGCGCAGCGCGCGTTTCGCCCAGTACTGGATGCGCAGGGGCGCAGTTCAAACCCGGCCGTGTTGGTGGCGGGTGACGCGAGCGGCATTATCGGAGCGAAAGGGGCGCAGGCCATGGGACAGGTTGTTGCCTGTGCTGCGGCCATCGATATCGGCAGGATCAGCAAACAGGAAGTCAACGAACGCGCCATCGCTGCGCACGCAGAGTTGGCCAAGCATCGTGGTGCGCGGCCTTTTCTCGATACGCTGTATCGCCCCGCGCAGCAGTGGATCGCGCCACGCGACGACAACACCCTGGTGTGCCGCTGCGAAGAAGTGCGCGCCGGTGAAATCCGCCGCCTGGTGTTGGAGCAACAATGCCCCGGCCCCAACCAGATGAAATCATTCGTGCGCTGTGGCATGGGGCCGTGCCAGGGTCGCTTGTGCGGGCTGACCACGGTGGAACTCATCGCCGAGTGCCGTGGCGTGCTGGTACAGGATGTTGGCTACTATCGCATTCGTTCGCCGATCAAACCCATTACCGTCGGCGATTTGGCGGCACTCGATGTGCCGCTGCGCAGTGACGCCGTGAATCCGTAAGTGATTGTTTCTGAACAAACAATCAACAGCGATTTAACAGAAATGCACAGGATAAGTTCCAAGGTTGGTTTTAATCCTGCTCATCCTGTATATCCGTGTAAAAAAGGTTTAACAACATGACCACCTACCGCCCCACCATCACCGGCGCGAAGCACATGATTTCCGCCGGCCACTACTCCGCCACGCACGTGGGTTTCCAGATTCTTGAAGCAGGCGGCAACGCCATCGATGCTGGTGTAGCGGCGGGCATGGCGCTGGGCATATTGCAGACCGACCGCGTCAACTTCGCCGGTGTAGCGCCCATCATGATGTATCTCGCGGATAAGCGTGAAGTCATCAATATCGACGGTCTCGGCACCTGGCCCAAGGCGGCCAACGTGCAACATTTTCATGATCACCATGGCGGCAAGATGCCGCCGGGAATTTTGCGCACGGTGATGCCAGCAGCCCCTGCGTCGTGGATCATGGCGCTTGCGCGTTACGGCACCATGAGCTTTGGCGAAGTCGCGCGCGAGGCCACGCGGTTGGCGCGTGAAGGTTTTGCCATGCACGCGTTTATGCAAGCCTACATCGCCGATCACGAGGCAAGTTACCGCCGCTGGCCTTCCAGCGCGGCGGTATTTCTGCCCAAGGGCCGCCCGCCTGCAGTGGGTGAACGTTTTGTGCAATCCGATCTCGCCGCCTCGCTGCAATACATGGCCGATGAAGAAGCCGCGCACAAACACAAAGGCCGTGCCGCCGGACTGCAAGCCGCGCGCGATGCGTTCTACAAGGGCGACATCGCGCAAAAAATCGCGCGCTACCACCAGGACAACGGCGGTTGGGTCACCGCAGACGATCTCGCTTCGTATGAAGTTAATTTTGAAACGCCACTGCGCACGCAATTTCAGGGCATCGATCTTTATGCCTGCGGCCCGTGGTCGCAAGGCCCCGTGCTACCGCAAACGCTGAACCTGCTGTCGGGCATCGACCTCAAAGCCATGGGCCACAACTCTGCCGCCTATGTGCACACGATTGCCGAGGCGCTGAAACTCTCTTTCGCCGACCGTCAGCGCTACTACGGGGACCCCAAGTTTGTGAAAGTGCCGCTCGACGCGCTGCTGTCAGTGGACTACGCCGCCGAGCGCCGCAAACTGATCCGCGCTGATGCCGCCGAGCTGGGTTTGCCCGCCGCGGGCGATATCCCCGGGTACCCGCCGATGATTCCGTTGCCGCCCGTGACACCGGGCGATCCGAACCCGCCCGCCGACACTTCATTTGTGTGCGTGATCGATAAACACGGCAACGCCTTTGCCGCCACGCCCAGCGATGGCTCCAGCGCCATGCCCGTCATCCCCGGCACCGGGTTCTGCCCCTCGTCGCGCGGCTCGCAAAATTGGACACACCCGCAACACCCGGCGGTGATGGCCCCCGGCAAACGCCCGCGCTTGACGCCTAACCCCGCGCTAACCATGAAGGACGGCAAAGTGTTCATGCCTTTCGGCTCGCCCGGCAACGACATCCAGCCACAAGCGATGACGCAGGTCTTCCTCAATATCGTGCTTTGGGGCATGGAACCGCAAGCCGCCGTCGAAGCGCCGCGCTTTGCCACCTACAGCTTTCCGAGTTCATCGGAGCCGCACGCGTATCACCCGGGGCGCCTAAATCTTGAATCACGCTTCGACAAGAGCGTGTTCGATCAACTCGCCAAGCTCGGCCACCAGGTTGCGCCATGGCAGGAACTGGAATGGCGAGCAGGGGCGGTGTGCGCGATACGGGTGAATGAAGCAAATGGGTTGCTGGAGGGGGCTGCTGATCCGCGGCGGCCTTGCTACGCGATGGGAATTTGAGCAAAAATTGTAGGCCGGGGGTGAGAGAAGTGGCTCCGCAAATTTGAACAGCACGATAAGTGGGAACTCCGGGCATGATGCCGGGCTGAAAGCCTGGCGAAAAGGAGTTTTTGATGGTCAAGAAGAAAGCATCGGGTCGGCGCACGCGCCGCACCCACAATTCGATGTTCAAGGCACGGGTGGCCCTGGCTGCCCTGCGGGAAGACAAGACCTGGGCTGAGCTGTGCGAGCAGTTCGAGCTGCATCCCAACCAGATCACCGAATGGAAGCGGCAGTTGCTTGAACGCGCGCCCGAGGTGTTTGATGCCGGCCCCCTGTACTCCGCAATAATTCACGCCATACGAATCAGAGAAGTTGGCGGCTGCGGAATGGATTGGAATCTGGCAAGATGGTCACATGTATAGGTTGGCACAAATGACAATCGGATTATTCTCAGACATTTTAACCCGAATGTTGCATAAACAATCCGCTCTCAAGCATTTGACATCATGTGGAATAGAAATCGCCGCATTTGAGAACGACAAACGCAGTCTACCTCACCCA
>SYEN01000571.1 GCA_005800795.1 Burkholderiales bacterium
ATCGCTGGGCGAATCCAGCCACGAAGCCTGTCCACGCTGTCACGGCACAGGCCATATTCGCGGCACGGAATCCACCGCTCTGCACATCCTGCGCATCCTGCAGGAAGAATCGATGAAGGAAAACACCGGCGCGGTGCAAGCACAGGTACCGGTGGATGTCGCCACCTTTCTGCTCAACGAAAAACGTCTCGATATCCAGCAACTCGAAACGCGCCAGCGGGTCACCATTTCTGTGATTCCGAATACCCATCTGGAAACGCCGAACTACACGGTCACGCGTTTACGTCACGACAACTTGAACCAAAGCGATCCCCTGCCGCCCAGCTACCAGCTGGTAAAAATGCCGGAGGAGCCGGAAAAAGCCGCGCAATCGGCCGAGGCTTCAGCGCCCCGCCCCGAGGCTGCCGTCAAGGGCGTTCTACCGCCGGAGCGTCCGCCGGTACCCGTGCAATCCACGCCTGATGCCGCTGCTGCATCCCCCACACCCGCACCGGCAGTGGTGGTTGACGAACAACCGTCGATTATCGGCAAAATTTTCGGCTGGTTCCGTCGCAAGCCCGTTGAAGCTGCCGCTGCAACTGCCGCCGTGGCTGCAACCGCAGCGGCAACAGCAACAGCGGGCACCAGCGAAAAACGTGAAGAAGGCCGACGCGACCGTTCACGTTCAGGCCAGCGCCGTGATCGCGATGGTCGCGATGGTCGTGAGGGTGGACGCGATGGCAGCCGTGGTAACCGCCACCGGGGTGAGCGTAGCGAAGGCGAGCGCAATGACCGCGGCTCGCGTGGTCGCAACAACGAACGCAGTGACCGGAATGATCGTGGTGAGCGCAGTGAGCGCGGTGAGCGCCAACAGCAACCCCGTGCGCAACAGCAACCGCGCCGCGAAGGCGAAGATGCCGCGCCGGTCACCGCAATGTCTGCTGCCGAGGGCGGCACGCCAGAATCAGCGCTCGCCGCCGTACCAACGCAGGAGCAGGCTGGCGGGAATGGCGAACATCGTGGCCGGGGCCGGGGCCGGGGCGGTGAACGCGCCGCCGGACAAGATGCAAATGCGGCCACTACTGACGCCGGCAGCAACGGTGACAACGCCGCTGCGCGCGAACCCCGCATGGAACCGCAAGTCGAAGGCCGCCGTTACCGCTATCCGCGCACGCCGTTCGTACCGCGTCCGCGCACTGGCTTCGGCGATGCGCTCGATGCTGCGGCGTCTGCCGCTGCTGACACAGCTGCACCAATGCCGGCGACGCCGGATGTGCCGGTGCCGCCTGCAGCTGTTGCCTCACCCGTGGCAGTGGTGGTTCCTGTGCAATCCGCGCCCGAACCTGCGCCGGCCCAAGTCGTCAGCGCACCTGTAGCCGCCACCCCCGTTGCCGCGCCGGTAATACCGGTGGCCACTGTTGAAGCGCCACCAGCCACCACCCTGGCACCTCAACAAGCACCTGCTTCGCAGTCACTGGCACCGAGCGCACCGCACACCTTGCCCGCTGCCCCACTGAAGCTCGATTGGTCCAGCGGACTGACGCAAATCGAAACCGCACCAGAAAAAGCACAAGCCTCGCAAGAAGCTGTGGCCTCCTCGCCGCAAGCTCCGCGCCCGCGCCGCTCACGGCCCGTACTGGCGCCGGTAGCGAGTGAACCGCTGATGCAAGTGGAAACACAACGCCCGCCCCAGTCGTAGCACCGTCAGGCGACGCAAGAACGGCGCGAGCTACAGCGCGTGCCGTTCCCGGATATGGCGCAGTAAACCCTGCGCCGCATCCTCCACCATATCAAGCACCTGTTCAAAGCCCTGCTTGTCGCCGTAGTACGGATCCGGCACGTCAACGGCGTCTTCTTTTTTGCCGTAGCACATGAACAGCACAAGCTTGGCCGCATGCGCTGGCGGACAATGGCGCGCAAGCAACGCGAGGTTGTCCGCATCCATCGCCAGCACGTAGTCAAAGTGCTCGTAGTCAGTTGCCGCGACCTGCCGCGCGCGATGCGCACTCAAGTCAAATCCACGCCTTGCAGCGTAACGCTGCGCGCGCGCGTCGGGCGCTTTGCCGATGTGGTACGCGTGCGTCCCTGCCGAGTCGCTGGCCACATGGCGCGACAAACCAGCGGCAGCAACCTCGTAGCAGAACACCGCTTCAGCCGTCGGTGATCGGCAAATGTTTCCCATGCAAACAAACAGCACATTTATTTTATTCATATAAAACAATCACTTAGCATATTCCCCGAATTAACCTGCCGGCCTGCGTACCGGCCGCGGCGCGCTTTCACCGCGGCGAACCTGTTCCACCAGTTCACGCTTGAGAATTTTGCCGCTTGCCGTTAGTGGGAACGCATCCAGCGCGAGGGTGTACTCGGGCATGTCGTATTTCGACAAACCACGCGCAGCCAGATGCGCCAGCAATGCTTCTGGCTGCAGGTCGTGCCCTTCGTTCAGCACCACCGCCAAACACACTTTTTCACCCAGCCGCGCATCCGCCACCGCAAACGCCGCGGCCTTTTGCACTGCCGCGTGGCTGCGCGCGTAATCCTCGATTTTCGCCGGATGAATATTGCGCCCGCCACGAATAATGATGTCCTTCTTGCGCCCCACCACACTCAGCCGGCCCGCAGCATCGACGCTGCCCAAATCGCCGCTCATGAACCAGTCATCGCCATTAAACGATTGTTCCGTCGCCGTCTGATCGTCAAAGTAGCCGAGCATCAAACACGCGCCGCGACTGCCGATTTCACCGACTTCGCCCACCGGCAGTTCTTCATCCACGTTGTCAGGGTTCCAGATTTTCACTGCATATCCGGGACACGCCGCACCACAGGTTTCCTCGATGGTTTGTTCATTGTCGTCCGGCAGTGTGTATTGATGCGCGCCGTTTTCCGTCATGCCATAAACGTTTTGCGGCAGGATATTCATCGCGCGCAACTCGCGCACTGTCTCGCGCGGAATCGCCGCACCGCCCATATAGAAAATTTTTACTGCGCCCAAACCACCACCACCGCGCCGGTGCAATTCCGCCAGCAGATCCATCGCATGGGTAGGCACGCCCATCACGTAGTTCGCGCCGGTTTCCCCAATCCAGTCGAGCGGCTTCAACCCCTGGGGAATGTCATTCACCACCAGTTCAAAGCCCGAAACCAGCGATTGCGCCATGGCAATGGTGCCGATGGCATGCGTCAACGGGCTCATGCTGAATAAGACAATGTCTTCGTGATGCCGCCAGTCGCTTGCCATCGCTCGCGCATTGGCGAGCAGCGTGTTGTCCGAATGCATCACGCCTTTGGGCTCACCGGTGGTGCCAGAGGTGAATGCCAGCAGCGCGATTTTGTCGGGATCATCCACCGCCGGAGGCAATGAGGGCGCACCACCGGCACAACGTGGCATGCCTGCCCCGGCCACCGGCAACACACAATAAACACGGCGAATTGATGACACTTGGTGGGCAGCCGCCACCACGTCGTCCGCGTCTCCATTCGCCGCATCCGCACCAAACCCGGGCTGCATGAACAAAACACGGCTTTGTATGCGATCCAATAACCCGCACACCTCAGCCACGGTATAGGTTTGATGTAGCGAAGGATTGCACACATACCCCATGCGCGAGCACGCCAGCGTCACCACGACAGTCTCCGCACGATTGGGCAGCCATACCGACACGCGGTCTCCGGGTTTCAACCCCGCCTCGTGCAAATCCTGCGCCACGACATCCACCCAGTCCGCCAGTTCGCGCCAACTGAGCCGCCGCGCGCTGTCACGCAAGGCGTAGCGGTGTGGACGCACTTGCGCGTGCTGGCGCAGCAATGCATATAGCGTGTCAGCGCGCCAAAAACCGGCGGCATAAAACGCGTTTGCCTGCCGCGGGTTATGGCGCGTCAGTAACGGAATCATGGCTATGCAGTGCTTCGACGATCAGCGCAACCGCATCATGCCGCGACACGCAACTGCGGCGTCAACGGCTTGTAAAACCGCAGGCTGGCGTTGGCCACGGGCGCCAGCGCCGCATACTCGGCGGCGGACAGCACGCCCATGCCCCGGCCCGGCACCGTACGATCAAGCCCCACGCAATCGAGCCATTGCAGCTGCAGCGGGTATTTCCTGATTTCGCCGGTCATACCGTCGGCCACTACCAGCACCTGATCGGACGCAACGTCAGGCATCTGCGCAATACCATCAAACAGATTGCGATCCCAGTTAATCATCAACGGCGCCCACGCCCCTGGCGAACCGCGTCCCCCACGATGCCGATACGGCGCGCTTTCGAAAACCGCGCCAGAAGTCACGCTATACGCCGCTAGGTAGGGCGCGCGACACGGCGCGATACTCACGAACCGCTGTGCCGTCGAAAACCCCGGTACCGACAACAACAAGTCCAGATGCGTCGAGTACCACGCGTTCCATTCCGCCTCGCGCTCGGGTTGGGAAAACGCAAGTTCCACACAGTAGATCATCAAGTGTCTCCACAACTTTAGAGTTTAGCTGCAATTCGAGAAAGGTAAAATGCCGAAGCGGAACAACGCGAAAGAAAACGGCCTCATCTTAGCCTTTGCCGAGTATGTCGTATAAACTAAAGTTACAAAGAAAGTTTTTATCGATGACTCGCAAGTCTCAAGTGTTCCGCTGCGACACGGGTCGGATCAACCTCAGTACCATTGCAACGTGTCCTTTGCGAACCCTCTTTCGCTAATGAAGCCAATCGACTCGACTGGCTTGGCTTGATAGCAAGGAAATTGTTTGTTGAATGTTACGGAAGTAACAGTCATCTAACCTGCAACTAACCAGCACCCAAATTGAGACGGAAATCGTGATCCTATAGTCGCGACCGTATCGCAAACTTCACTGCCACAGCAGCACCAACCGCCCGCGCGTGCCTTTCGCTTCCAGCCGCCGGTGCGCATCAACGGCCTGCACTGCCGGATAAGTTGCCGCAACACGCAAAGTGATTTGCCCGGCTTCGACCTGTTGACGTAAGCGATTGAGCAAATCTGCACGGTGGTTGTAGTCGCGCACCGAGGTTTTGTGGAATGTAATGCCGCGCTCGTCACCCGCCCAGCCGCGTACGGAGACAAAGCTGCCGCCATCACGCACGGCCCCTACGGCAACGTCGCTTTGGAATGAACCGTCGGCCAAGCCATCCACCCCGCCGGGCACGGCCTTGCGTATCTGTGCGGCGACGTCTTCACCGCGCGGCACGACGATATCTGCGCCCAGCGCCCGCACCAGCGCCTCATCGGCAGGCGCTGCATCCGCCACGACGCGCAACCCATCCGCCTTGGCGAGCTGCACCACGTAGCCGCCATAGCAACCCGCCGCGCCAGTGACCGCCAGCGTCTGGCCGGGCTTGAGCGCCAGTTGATCCAGCGATTGGCGCGCAGTCAGCCCGTTCATCGGCAAGGTCGCCGCTTCGATCAACGATTTGCCGGCGGGGATGCGCACCACCGCATCGGCGGGTAAAACAATGCTTTCGCTATAACCACCGTGGCTCGCGCGGTTGACCACCATAGCCATCACGGCATCACCCACAGCAAGGATCGTCTGCGTGCCAGCGCCGATTTCATCTATCACGCCTGCGACATCCATGCCCGGCACGTACGGTGGCGGGTCGCGACGTACGAGTTCGGCACGTGCGCCCTTGCGCAGCGTGGTGTCGGTCGGATTGACGGTCGACGCCTGCACGCGTATGCGCACTTCGCCGGCGACAGCATGCCGCTCGGGTATATCAATGGACTGCAACACCTCGGGGCCACCGAAGTTGTATAGACCCATGGCTCTCATGACGTTGTTCCCTTCAAATGTCGTTCGTGAGGATACAGACCTGCCAGGTACAGCCCTCGAAACACAAGACCATTACCGGTAGTGACTTGACGGACGGAAGTAGCGTAGCGCATCCCGTCGCTCATGTGTCACCAAAAAAACGTGGCGGGTTCCGCCACAATGCTTTCGCCCTGCATGCACATTGATAAGTGACAAACTGCAAATTCACATGGCTTGTTTGATCGAGACTGGCAGGTGGCACAGGCCAAGGCCCGGCCCAGCCAGACCCCACACACCCTGCGAATTGCGCTGCCCGTCCTCAATCCAGTTTCAAATTTAGTCTTTTCAGAATTTTCTCGTTGCGCGCCATTTCATTGCGAATATAGGCATCAAACTGCTCGGGGTTCATGACGCCGACGTTCATGCCCTGCTTGGCGAGTACCTCGCGCACGTCGGGCAATTGCAGCGCCTTGCCAATTTCGGACGACAGCTTTTCGACGATGGCACGCGGCGTACCAGCGCGCACGACCGTACCAAACCAATTCAGTGATTCAAAGCCCGGCCAGCCGGATTCATCGATGGTCGGCACTTGCGGCAGCGAATCCGCTCGCTTTAACGAGGTGACGGCGATGCCGCGCAGTTTGCCGTTGGGAATGTGCTGTACGCACTCGAACACATTGCCGACCAGCATGCTGGTGTGCCCGCCGATGGCGGCAATCACCGACGGCGCGCCACCGCCGTAGGGCACGTTGACGATATCGATTTTGGCCACGTCCTTGAATAACTCGCCGGCGATGCGCCCACCGCCGATGACACTCGATACGGCCCAGGTCAGTTGCCCCGGACGCGCCTTGGCCAGCGCGACCAGTTCTTTCATGTTTTTCACCGGCAGCGACGGGTGGGTGCAGAATATCATCGAGTTATAAATCAGCCGCGTGACGCCGGTGAAATCTTTCAGCGCGTCATACGGCAGTTTGGAATGCGCGAACGGGTTCACCGTGAAACTCGTAGCCATGAACAGCACCGTGTAGCCGTCGGCAGGTGAGCGAAACACTTGTTCGGTGCCGATCACGGTGTTGGCGCCGGTACGATTTTCGATCACGATGTTTTGACCCAGCGTTTTGGACAACGGCGCTGCCAGCACGCGCGCCAGCGTGTCGGTCTGCCCGCCGGCCGGAAACGGTACCAGGAAGCGAATCGGGCGATTGGGGTATTCCTGCGCGGGGGCCGCGCCAACGAAAAACGCGGCAGCGCTCAAAAAAATGGGTATTTGCAAGTATTTGTTTTTATTCATTTTTTTCATAAACATCCTTTGGGGTTTCAAGTAATACATAGACCTAAAAATCACTGTATCCCGGCCTCGTCACCCGGTCAATAAGGCGTATCCTGCACGCGACTTGCGTGGAGCCCAAACCCGAACACGATCACCAAACAGCCCGCGTGATGGCACCGGCTTGCTCAGCATTGCCCCGCGTTGACCGAATGCCAGTGCACGGATACATTGCAGCGCAGATGGCTAGTCGCCAATAAATCGTATGTTTGAAGTTTCCGTACCGTCGGGGTTCGCGCTGTGCCAATCCCCTCGATCCCCACACCTGCTCAAGAAGGAAATTCGATGAAATCATGGCCCGCCTGCCTGTTTCTGGCACTCAGTGCGCTGGCAACGCAAACCCACGCTCAAACGACAAAGGCCGCCCAGTGGCCCCAACGCCCCGTACGCATGATCGTGCCCTTTCCTGCGGGCGGCAGCACCGACATCATTGCGCGTCTGATCGCACCGCACCTCACGGAGGAATTCGGTCAGCAGTTTATCGTCGACAACCGCAGCGGCGCTGGCGGCACCATCGGCTCGGAAATCGCCGCGCGCGCAACACCCGATGGTCACACCGTCGCCATCATTCCATCGAGCTACGCGGGCGCAGCGGCGCTTTATCCGCTGTCCTTCGACCCGGTGAAAGGCATCGCCCCCATCAGCATGATCGGCATGGGTTCATTTATTTTCGGGGTGCATCCGTCGATCAAGGCGGGCAATTTCAAGGAATTCATCGACCTGCTGAAAGCAAAACCGGGCGCGCTCAACTTCGCGTCGCCGGGCACGGGCAGCACGCCGCATCTGGCGTCGGAGCTGCTCAAGCAAATGGCTGGCGTGAATTTCGTGCATGTACCCTACAAGGGCGACACACCCGCCCTCACCGACCTGCTGGCCGGACAAATGCATATCCAGATCGCGTCAGGGCCGGTGTTCCTGCCACACATTAAGGCTGGCAGGGTGCGTCCGATCGCGGTCACGGCTTCCAGGCGTTACTTCGTATTTCCGGAACTGCCGTCGATTGCCGAGAGTTATCCCGGCTTTCACGCCATCGGCTGGAACGGCTTGATTGCGCCTGCCGGCACGCCGCGTGAAATCATCAACCGGTTGAATCGCTCCGTAGCGTCGTTCCTCAAGCGCCCCGATATCCTGGAGCGGCTGCGTAACGATGGCCGCGAAGTCATTCCGACCACGCCGGAAGAAACTGCGCAAATGCTGACCTCTGAAATTGCCACCTGGATCAAGGTGGTGAAGGTGGCCAATATTCGCCTCAACTAACCCACCATTGCAGGCCATGGGCTGGCAGCCAACACGCCCGCGCAGTTGAGAAGCGAAATTCTGCAGGAAATTGAAGCCTGGGCGCAGGTGGTGTGCGAGCGCGACTTCCAGTCGAAATAAGTTTACTTCGAGGCACGCTCAAACACACGCCAGCGCGCGCACCCGCTGGAGCACACCCGAAGGCACGCGATACTCTCGCCACGTGGCCCCCTCATCCTCTGTGCCGAACACCTGCCCGACGCGGGACACACAATAGACCCGTTTCGGATCGGCGCGGCTGACCGTAACGCAAGTCATCGTCCCGTCGGCTTTGATGCCGTGATCGAAGCGCCGCCAGCTTTCGCCCAGATCGTCACTGCGATAGAGCGTGCCGTCGTTGCTGCGCGCCGCCGTCGACAGGCACGCATAAAGCGTGCGCGGGTTATGTGGCGACACGCATACATCGCGTGCGTAGGTCAGCGGCGAAAAGCGGCCCACCCGCATGTCGTGCCACGACGCACCACCGTCACTGGCACGAAACAGCCCCATACGCACCGCAAGAATTGGCTGGCCCGGCGACGCGGAGCTGACCGCGATGCAATGCGAGTCGAGCATGCCTTCGGCGTCCATGCTGCTGCCGATACGGCTTTTCAGATGCGGCTCCTGCGCGAGCTTGATCAGCGGGGCAGACACGTCGGTGAAGGATTCGCCGCCATCCGTGCTGCGGATCACGCCGTCGACTTCGAGCGCGAGATAAATATCGTCAGGCCGGCTCGGATCAACCGCCATGCGGATGACACGCACCGGAAAATCCATGTCGCAGTTCTTCGGTGCTTTGGCGGCAGGCATCTTCTTCCACGAGTCGCCGCCATCTTCGCTGCGGTACAGTGCCACGGGCGCTGCGCCCGCGTACAGCACATGAGGCCGGGTAGGATGGTAGGTGATGGCATAAATGTCTACGTCACGATCCGGAAAGTTCGGACGCTCCCAATGTTCGCCGGAATCGATGCTCCGATAAGGCCCATCCTGCGTGCCGACGTACAGCACTCGCGGATCGCCGGGATTGATCGCTATCGCGCGCGCTGCCACATTCTTTGGTAACCCGTGGGTGATGGATTCCCATTCGCCATCTCTCGGTGTGCGGCGAAACAGCCCGCCGTAATCGCGCGTATCGTTCAAGCGGACGTCGCAATCACCACCGGCAAAAAGATATTTCGCTTGAGCCCCCGCCATGTGTTTTCCCCTAGGAGTTTGCAAAAAAACCCGCATTGCTTCCATCGAAACGCCGTCCCTATGCTCGCACAAAACCATGCGCATCGGGCTTTTTGGTGCCCTGCCCCTATCGCAGAGCGGCTGAAATTGCGTGTAATATAAATAGCTGCAATGCTGGAAATACACTCTGACTCCAGACTGCACTTGATCACACCGACCCAACGAAAGGAACCCGATCCATGAACGATGACGCCAAAAAAACCGCCTTGCGCATGATTCCCTACGGCCTGTATGTGCTGACCGCGAAAGGCGCCGATGGCCAGGTGGCAGCCGCCACCATCAACTGGGTGACGCAAATGTCTTTCAAGCCGCCGCTGATCGCCATCGGCGTAAAAGCGGATTCAGGCGCGCACGCCATTATTGAAACCACGCGCGAGTTCGTGCTGAATAATCTGGGCAAGGATGGCAAGGGCGCCGCGTTCGCCTTTTTCAAACCGACCGTGATCGAGGGCAACAAGCTTTCGGGAGAGCCGTTTACCGACGGTGCTGTGGTCAAAGCACCCGTGTTGGAAAACTGCCCGGCGCACGTGGAGTGCAAAGTGACCGATGTGATCAAGCGCGGCGACCACACGGTATTCGTTGCCGAGGTGGTGGAAGCGCGCGTCAAGACTCAACCCGCCGGCCGTGCGGACGACGCCATCTTGTGGATGAAGGATCTTGGCGAGAAGGTTTTTTACGGCGGTTGATTACCTACTGTATTGCGGCGCAGGCACGCGATGTGCGGGAGCCCGCGCCCGCATCTGACAACCGTTGGGCGCGTGCAACACCAGGTGAGCTTTGCCGCGGACCTGTCGTAATAGATTACGCGGACAAGCCACCGCACTTTCGCGGGCATGCCGATCAAACTGGCAGGGGTGCCGTACCACGCGGTGGCGCAGTAGCTGGCGCAGCTGATAAAGCCGGGCGAGTCGCTCGCGATGTGCAAAACGCGCGCACTACAAACACAATTATTCTTGCCTGTATGCCTGACTCACAACGACTTTTTGACTCAGTAATGCAAACGAACAGGCACACTCCCGGGAGCGTCAATCCGTCCCCAGCAACTCCACCTCGAACACCAGCGTGGCAGTGGGCGGAAGCACGCCGCCAGCCCCGCGGGCACCATCGCCGAGTTCAGGCGGAATGGTGAGTTTGCGTTTGCCGCCGATTTTCATGCCTTGCACGCCTTCGTCCCAACCACTGATGACGCGGCCGCCACCCAGCGGAAACACGAACGGATCGTTGCGATCCTTGCTGGAATCGAATTTTTCGCCGCTGGTGAGCCAGCCGGTGTAATGCACCGTGACATCCTGTCCGGCACTGGCTTCGGCGCCGCTGCCGACGGTGATGTCCTCGATGATAAGTCCGCTTGCGGTGGTGGTTGATGCCATCGTGATGTCCTGTACGAATGAATAAAGGCAGGCATTATGCCTGCGTGCGCCGCCTGCCGTCATGCATTGCTGTGGGGATTTTTACACTATGTGAACCTGTGGACGCAGTAAGGCAGCGGTAAGCGTAACCGCCGATACTCAAGACTGGCATCCTTGTACTGGTCAAACGTCGATTCGCGGACGATTCGTATTGCGTTGGCGGATTTGTGGATCAGCTTTATTCGCCGCTGCTTGCGTCAAACCTGCCTGATGTCGTGTATTCTCAATAATTTCTGGAGTAGCCGGTGAATAAATTGACAGGGGTTTTTGTTTCATTGTGGTTGCTGTGTGTTACGGTTGTAGCGAGTGCGGCGGAAATTCCCGATGCACCGATTCCCGAGCCGAATTACGTGGGTATACTGATATTTCTTGGCTTGTTTATCGGGCTGGGCGTCTGGTTCTTCTGGCGCGTGATGCGCAACAAGGGTGACGGCGACAAGAAGTAAGTCGGTTGTCACGATTCTAAAAATAAGCGCGCCCGAGAGGCGCGTTTTTTGTGCCTGCACGTCTTGGATGCGGCGTGGGTGCAGCGGATAACATGATTTCCAGCATGGGGTATTGGCAAAGTGTCGTAAAGGGTGTCGTATAGATAGCGCTGTTCATCAGTAATTGTTTTAGTTTATTTATTTCCATTCGTGCCACGCGCCATATCAACCGCGGTCTGTCGCAAGCCAGCGCAATCGGCCCATCCGGTCTGGCACGTCTATATTTTGCGCTGCGCCGATGGCACCTTGTACACGGGTGTGGCCATCGACATCCTGCGCCGTGTCGAGCAACACAACGGCAAGCTGGCGGGAGGCGCGCGTTACACGCGCACGCGACGACCCGTAAAGCTGGTGTATCGCGAAACAGCGGCGAATCGTTCAGCCGCTTGCAAACGTGAATATGCGATCAAACAGCTTTCGAGACGCGACAAACTGATGTTGACCCGCAAATCTGGCAAACCTAAACGGGTGTATCGCACGTGTAGTGAACCGGACAAATAAATCAAGTCCTCCTGCC
>SYEN01000572.1 GCA_005800795.1 Burkholderiales bacterium
TGAGACAGCTTATGGAGTCCCGCCTGCGCGGGAATGACGGGCGGGGAAGATTGCCGCAAATTTTCCACTGTGTAATATCAAACGTTGTTTTGCAAAACCCGAAACGCTTTGGTAAAAAAATCCTCCGAACCGAAGTTGCCGGATTTCAGCACCAGCGCCAGTGGCTTCCCGCCGATGCGCATCGTCCACGGCACGCCCGGGTCGATTTGCGGGCCAATGCGCAATGCTTCAATGCCAAGCGCCTGCACCACCGCGCCGGATGTTTCGCCGCCCGCCACCAACAGTTGATCGACACCGGCATCAACCAACTCGCGCGCGATCTTCGCCAGCGCTTTCTCGATCAATGCCCCGGCGTCAGCCACGCCCAGGCGGGCTTGTATCGCCTGCACCGCCGCTGGCGCCGCCGTGGAATAAATCAGCACTGGCCCCTTGCCTGCGCCGAGTAGCGGCTTGGCCCAGGCCAGCGCTCGCTCGATTTCAGCGCCTCCGCCGGCAAGATTCAGCGCATCCAGCGCCCGCGCAGCGCCGCCCTGTTTGATAAAGTGTGCCACTTGCGCGTTAGTGGCCTGCGAACAGCTGCCGGAGACGATGGCGCGTTGCCCTGTGCACCGTGGAAGTGCGGCAGCGCTGCCACCCGCCAGCGCAAAATTCTGCGGCAACCCTATCGCCACGCCCGACCCCGCTGTTACCAGCGGCAAATCCTTCACGGCCAACCCCAGGCTCATCAAGTCGCTGTTGCTGATGATATCCACCACGGCAGCTTTCACACTGTCGCGCCGCAGTTCGCCGATGCGCGTGCGTATCGCATCTGCGCCGCGCGCTACAATGCTGTAATCGATCAGCCCCACCTTGCCCTTCATCTGGGCCTGCAACACGCGCACAAGGTTCGCATCACGCATGGGCGTCAGCGGGTGATCGCGCATGCCCGATTCGTTGAGCGGCACATCGCCGACGAACAGATTACCTTTGTAAATCGTGCGTCCGGCTTCCGGAAACGCCGGGCAGGCAATCGTGAATTCGCAACCCAGCGCGCGCATCAGAGCCTCCGTCACCGGGCCGATATTGCCCGCTGGCGTGGAATCAAATGTCGAACAATACTTGAAATAAAGTTGTTTGAAATCAGATAGTTGCAACCATTTCAGTGCGGCCAACGATTGCGCTATCGCTTCCGCCGCCGGGATAGTGCGTGACTTTAGCGCTACCACCACGGCATCAACGTCGTCACCTAAGGGGATGCGCGGCACGCCCACGGTCTGCACCGTACGCATGCCGGCGCGCGTGAGGTTGTTGGCCAGCTCGGTGGCGCCGGTGAAATCGTCGGCGATGCAGCCTAGTAGCATGATATTGAAAGTTTCGGCATAGAAAGTTACTACAAACTTGTCCACCCCTGTCGTTACCGCGCAGGCGGGAACCCATAACACAGTGCCACTTGCGACGGCTTATAGATTCCCGCCTTCGCGGGAATGACGAGGGAGGGTTTTCGATGCTTTGCAATTCGAGTGGAATTCACGTCTCGCCTTTAGTCTGCAAAGAACGCACCGAAATGTTCGAGGATCCGCTGCGGCATTTCTTCCTGCATATAGTGCCCGCAATGCATCGGATCGGTAGCAACAATATTCGCCGCATATTGCTGCCAGATATTCAAAAACTCACGCGCACGTTCCGGTGAATGTCCACGCGCACCCCACAACAGCATCAGCGGCATGGCGAGCTTTTTATCTTTGTCCGCGGTATCCATCACAAAATCACAGGTTGCGGTGGCGCGATAATCGCGGCATGAGCCGGTGATGGTTTTCTGCGTGTAGCAGCGGACATATTCCGCCAGGGCGTCGTCGGTCAGAAAACCCAGCCCGGTGCCGCCGCGTATGGTCATGCGGCTTTTCAGAAAATATTCCGCCGATACTGCGCTGATCATGCGCTCGGGAAACGGCTCTGGTTGCGCCATGAACGCCCAGTGCCAGGTACCGATCACCCAGGCCTTGGTCGGATTTGTCCACACGTAGTGGTTGGGAATGATGTCCATCAGGCACACCTTGCGGACGCGCTTCGGGTGATCGATACACAGCCGATGCACAGTACGCCCGCCACGATCGTGTCCTGCGACAAAAAATGTGTCGTAGCCGAGTTGATCCATGATCTCCAGCAAATCGCCTGTCATCGAGCGAAAGCTGTAGTTGATGTGATCCGCACCGGGTTCCGGCAGCGAGCTGTCACCGTAGCCACGCAAATCCGGCAGGATCACGTGAAAATTTTGCGCGAGTTTTGCGGCCACCTTGTACCAGCACGTGTGGTTCTGCGGATTGCCATGCACCAGCAGCAACGGCGGCTTGCCGGGATTATTGCTATGGCGCAGCCGTATCACCGCGCCGCTGGTGCGCACATCCACATGTTCAAAGCCGGGAAAATGCGCTGCCACTGCTGCGCTGCCCCAACGCGTAGGATCGCGTGTGTAATCGTCCGTCGTGGCGGCTGCCATGATATTCAATGCCATTTTTTGCTTTCGCAGATTGATTGTTGCCGGTGCTTTGTTTATCGTGCGAGGGCGATTTTAACAAGCTAACCAGGAACAACCATGAAGATTCTCGTACTCCCCGGCGACGGCATCGGCCCGGAAATCACCCAAGCCACACTCACGGTGCTCGACCGCGCCAACGCCAAATTCAAACTCGGCCTCGAATGGGACCAGCGCGACATCGGCTTTGCCACCTTGAAAACCAAAGGCTCCACACTGCCTGACGACGTGATGGAAGCCGCGCGCAAGGCCCCCGGCATCATTCTCGGCCCAGTGGATCATTTGATTTATCCGCCGCGCGAAAAAGGCGGCATCAACCCTTCCGGCGAGTTTCGCACCAAGCTCGATTTGTTCGCCAACATCCGCCCGGCGATTTCGCGCATGGGCGTGGGCCTCACCGGCAAGCCGATTGACCTGGTGATTTTCCGCGAATGCACCGAGGGTTTTTATTCGGATCGCAATATGTTCATGGGCAAGGGCGAATTCATGCCCACCGAAGACATGGCGATAGCCGTGCGTAAAGTCACTGCGCGCCAGTGCGAACGCATCACGCGTGTGGCGTTTGACTGGGCGCGCAAGCGCCGCAAAAAAGTTACCGCCGTGCATAAGGCCAACGTATTTCACCTCTCTGACAGCCTGTTCCTGCGCGAAGTGCGCAAGGTCGCCAAAGAATATCCTGACGTCGAACTCGACGAAAAAATTGTTGATGCCATGGCCGCCTTGCTGGTGCGCCACCCGGATCGATTCGACTGCATCGTCACCGGCAATATGTTTGGCGATATTCTGTCCGATGAAGCCTCCGAGATCTCCGGCGGACTCGGCCTCGCCGCGTCGACCATGGCGGGCGACGACGCCTGCTGCGCGCAAGCTCAGCACGGCTCTGCACCTGACATCGCCGGACAGGACATGGCCAACCCGACTTCGCTGATTTTGTCAGCGGCGATGCTGCTCGACTGGCTGAGCATTCGTCACAAGCGATCCGAATTTGATGCCGCCGCGAAAGCCATCGACACCGCCATCAACACGGCGCTGCAAAAACCCGAAACGCGTACGCCGGATATCGGCGGCAAGTTGGGCACGCAGGCGTTCGCCAAACACGTCGCGTCACTCATATAAAGATATCAATGAAGTCAATATGTTACAGAATCGCATCGACGCGAATGGCCTGATCGATTTCGCCGCTGCCGTCTACGCTAATGCCGGCGTACCGGAAGCCGATGCGCACCTGATCGCCGACACGCTGGTGCAGGCCGACCTGTGGGGCCATCAGTCGCACGGCGTGCTGCGGCTCGGCTGGTACCTCGACCGCATCCGCAACGGCGTAATGAAACCGGTCACCACGCCGGAGTTCGTGGTCGATGCTGGCGCGATTGCCGTGATTGATGCGCACGACGGCGTGGGCCATGTGGCAGCAATGCTCGCCACCCGCGAGGCGATCAAACGCGCCAAAGCGCATGGCATCGGCGCGGTGGCGGTGCGTAACTCCAATCACTTCGGCACCTGCATGTATTACACGCGGCGCGTGGCGGCAGCGGGCTGCATGGCGATGCTAACCAGCAACGGCGGCCCGGCCATGGCGCCATGGGGCGGACGCAAGAAAATCATCGGCACCAATCCGTTTTCCGTCGCTGCACCGGTGGATATCGAAGGCCAACGCGCACCCTTTGTTGTGGACATGGCGGCCACGGGTGTAGCGCGCGGCAAAATCTATCTCGCGAGAAACAAAAATCTGCCGATTCCGCTGGGCTGGGCCATCAGCAAGGACGGTGCGCCCACCACCGACCCGCAAGAGGCCATCGATGGCATCATCCTCCCCATGGCCGAACACAAGGGCTACGCCATCGCCGCGATGGTGGACATGATGTCGGGTGTGTTGACCGGCAGCGGCTTTCTATCAGCGGTACATAGCCCCTACAAAACCGCCGAGGTCAGCCATTGCGGCCACCTGATGATCGCCATGGACATCAGCAAGTTTCAGCCCCTCGATCAATTCTGCGCACGCATGCAGGCGTTCACACAGGAAATCAAATCGGTACCGCTGGCCAAGGGCTTTGACGAAGTGTTTTATCCGGGCGAAATGGAGAACAACAGCAATGCCAAGTTCCGCCGCGAGGGGTTGGCGTTACCAGAGAATACGGTAGCGGATTTGCGGCGGATTGCGAAAGAGACCCAATTGGAGCACTTACTGGCGTTATGAATAAGTGCTGGCCAAGCTCAAGAGCATCACTGGGCCATAAAGCCGCCTAACATTGAGAGGGGAAACGCTCCGGCGTACACTTGGGGCGACCTGTTTACTACTCCGCCTTCACTCCCGCCTGCTTAACCACCTTCCCCCACAACGCCAAATCCGCCCGTATCTGTTTATCAAACTCCGCCGGTGAACTTGGCGAGGGCGTCATGCCCAGCGCGCGGATGCGGTCCTGCACTTCAGGCATAGTGAGCACTTTCACCAGGCCCGCGTTCAGCTGATTGATGATCGGGCGTGGCGTGGCCGCGGGCGCGACCATGCCGTACCACTCGATGACATCGGCGAAATCCTTGTAGCCCTGCTCTACCGCGGTAGGCACATCCTTCAGAACATCGATACGCTGGCCGCCGAGAATTCCCAATGCCTTCAACCTGCCGGTGCGGATATGCGGCACCACCGCGGTGGGGTTGGAGATCATGGTGCTGACATTGCCGGCGACCACATCAATCACCGCCGGTCCTGCGCCCTTGTACGGCACATGCGTGAGATTCACGCCTGCGGCAATCTTGAACAGTTCGCCGCCCAGGTGTTGCAGCGACGCGCTGGAGGCGAAGGTAAATTTGCCGGGGTTGCTCTTGCCCAGCGTTGCGAATTCCTTGAAATTCGAGGCCGCCACCGACGGGTGCGCAGTCATCACCATGGGTTGCTGCGTATAACGCGTGAGGCCCGCAAAATCACGCGCCACGTCGTAGCCCGGTTCGCTGAAAATATGCGGATTGACCGCCAGCGGGCCAGAGAAGCCAAACAAAATCGTATAGCCATCGGGTGCAGCTTTCGCCGCCAGCGCAGTGCCGATGCTGCCTTGCGCACCGCCGCGGTTGTCGACCACGATTTGCTGCTTCCACAGTTCTGTCAGGCGCGGCGCCATGATGCGCGACACGGCATCGGTCCCGCCGCCCGGCGGTGCCGGCACGATCCAGCGGATGGGCCGGTTGGGATACGCCGGGCCAGCGCCGGGCGCAGCGTGCTGCGCCAGCGCGGGAGTTGCTTGCAGCAACAAAACGTAACATATTGATTTAACTGATTTTTTCATGACTTCTCCGATTGAACCTGCCGTGGTTTCGTCGAGTATACTTGGAGCAAATCCCCCGAATAGCGTAGCGGAGCAGCAATGGCAGGCACCCTGAAAGGAAAAACCGCGCTGGTCACCGGTTCCACCGGCGGCATCGGCGAAGCGTTCGCGCGCGCGTTCGCGGCGGAAGGCTGCAATGTGATGATGAACGGCCTGGGCGAACCGGCGGCGATTGACAAGCTGCGCGCCTCCATCGCAGAAGAACACGGCGTCAAAGTCGCTTATCACGGCGCGGACGTAGGCAAGCCCGCCGACATCGCCGACTTGGTGCGCGCCACGGAACAGCAGCTTGGCCAAGTCGATATTCTGGTCAACAACGCGGTAGTGCGCCACTACCACATGATCGAAGATTTTCCGCCGGACGAGTGGGATCGCGCCGTGGCGGTTGATCTGTCGGCCGCGTTTCACACCATACGGCTCACGATACGCGGCATGAAGCAGCGCGGCTGGGGCCGCATTATCAA
>SYEN01000055.1 GCA_005800795.1 Burkholderiales bacterium
GAAGGCGCTGCTCGACGCCAACAAGTCGCCGACGGAAAACGATATCAAGCGCGCGCTGGCGAACAATCTGTGCCGCTGCGGCACGCAGCTGCGCATCGTGCGCGCCGTGCAGCGCGCGGCAAAAGCACTCGCTTAAGAGGAATTCGCCATGAACAGTTACGCCCTGAATCGCCGTGAATTTCTTGCCGCCAGCGGCGCGCTCGTCGTGTCCTTTGCGCTGCCCGGCAACGTGTCCGCGCAGGGGTTTGCGCCCGCCAAAAGCCTCTCCGTCGGCGAAGTGGACGGGTTTCTCGCCATCGGCGCCGAAGGCGCTATCACGGTCTATTCCGGCAAAGTCGATCTCGGCACCGGCGTGCGCACGGCGCTCATGCAAATCGCGGCCGAGGAACTCGACGTGCCGCTGGAACGCATCACCATGATCGAAGGCGACACACTGCTCACGCCCGATCAGGGCGCGACCACGAGTAGCGTCTCGATCTCGCGCGGCGGCGTGGAAATTCGCCGGGCCGCAGCCACTGCGCGCGCGGCGCTGATGGCCGAAGCGGCCAGGACGCTCGGCACGACCACCGATCAACTCGCCACCGAAAACGGCGCCGTGGTGTCGAGGGCAGACGGGCGCGTGTTGCCGTACGCCAAGCTCGTCGGCGGCAGGAATTTCGCGCTGAAGCTCGATCCCAAGGCGCGCGTCAAGGACCTGGCAAGCTACAAGCTGGTCGGCAAATCCGTGCCGCGCGTCGATATCCCGGCGAAAGTCGCCGGCACGTTCGCCTACATGCATGACTTCAAGCTACCCGGCATGCTGCACGCGCGCGTGGTGCGCCCGCCGACGATGCGCGGCCGGCTCTCCGGCGTCGACGACCTGGCCGCGAAGAAGATTCCCGGTTACGTCAGAACTGTCCGCAAGGGCGATTTCGTCGCCGTGCTCGCGCATGACGAATGGGCCGCGATCCGCGCCGCGCGTGCGCTGAAGACGGAATGGGCCAACTGGGCGGGTCTGCCGGACAACGCCAAACTGTGGGACGCGGTACGCGCGACACCGGTGGTGCGCGATGACGTGACACAGAACGTCGGCAAAGCGCCCGAGGCCCTGCAAGCCGCGCCGCGCACGTTGCGCGCGACGTTTGATTTTGCGATTCATACCCACGGCTCGATCGGGCCGTCGTGCGCCGTCGCGCAGTGGCAGGACGGCAAGCTCACCTGCTGGACCGCGTCGCAGCAGACGCACGAACTCAGGAAGCAGCTCGCGGACATGTTTGCCATCAAACCCGACGGCGTGCGCTGCATTTATCTCGAAGGCTCCGGCTGCTACGGCCGCAACGGGCATGAGGACGCCGCCGCCGACGCGGCCTTGCTTGCGAAGGAAACCGCCGAGCCGGTGCGCGTGCAGTGGAGCCGCGAGGATGAACACGTCTGGGATCCGAAGGGCCCGCCCACGCTCATCGATTACGCCGCCGGCCTCGACGAGCGCGGCAACGTGATGGCATGGACGTCGGACGCCTATATCCCGCAGGGCCAGGCGGTGTCGCGCGCAACCCTCATCGCAGCCGATCTCGCGGGCATGCCCAAGGATGCGTCGCATCCGGGCAGCATTCAGCAGCACCTTGCGATCCAGTACGGCTTTCCGCACATCCGCACCGTCGCGCACCGGCTCGCCGACACGCCGTTCCGGCCGTCGTGGATACGCACCCCGGGCCGCATGCAGAACACGTTCGGCAACGAGGTGTTTCTCGACGAAATCGCCGCGGTCAGCGGCGCCGATCCGCTTGAATTCCGCATTCGGCATTTGAACGACAAGCGCGGCATAGAGGTGCTGCAGCGTGTCGCGAAACTCGCAAACTGGCAGCCGCGCGGCAAGGCTGCCGCGCGGGGCACGGGGGACGTCGTCACGGGGCGCGGGGTCTCGTACGTGAAGTACGAACTCGTGCGCACCTACGTCGCCGCCGTGGCCGACGTCGAGGTCAACCGCAAAACCGGCGTGGCGCGGGTGACGCGGTTCCATGTCGCGCACGACTGCGGCCAGATCATCAATCCCGACGGGCTCAAAAACCAGATCGAAGGCAACGTCATCCAGACCACGAGCCGCACGCTCGTCGAAGAGCTCCAGTTCAACCGCTCGACCGTGACGAGCCGGGATTGGGCGAGCTACCCGATACTGCGTTTTCCGGAAGTCCCCGACGTCGCCATCGATCTCATCAACCGCCCGGCCGAAGCGCCGTGGGGCGCCGGCGAACCCACCACCGCGGTGGTGCCGTCGGCGATTTCGAACGCGGTGTACGATGCGGTCGGCGTGCGGCTGCGCTCCGTGCCGTTCACGCCCGCAAAAGTCCTCGCCGAACTGCGCCGGACTTAAGCGACACCTGTCCAGTGATTACTCAGAAGTCGTCAAGTAAGGCGACAGAAATCGGCTCAATGCCCGATGGAATACGGTGCACACTGTCGCCTAAACAAGCGACTCCTAAGTAAGGCTGTATTCCGTATCCTGCCCACGGTAATGCCCCAACTCATGGCCAATGACGGCAGCCAATTCGTCACGGGATAGCAGGTGCAGCATCGAAAGGGATATGAACAAGGTCCGTCCTTTGAGAACTTGCGAACCTGGCATTAGCTCTACTGGATTCGACGTGACGAAGAAATTGGGTTCCAGCCCGACAACAATATTGTCCGGCTCCTCTGCATGCATCTTTAACGCGACCTGACTCACGAGGCTATAAATCTCGGTGTGCAGGGCATCGGGAAGCAATTCGGCACGCAATATGGACGGCTGAGTCTTACTCAGAAGTCGTCAAGTAAGGCGACAGAAATCGGCTCAATGCCCGCAGGAATACGGTGCACACTGTCGCCTTAACAAGCGACTTCTAAGTAAGCAGCCACAAACCACTTTTTAGCAACTGTAGGCATCCCAACAAAGCGCCGATGCCAATAACGTCACGCTGTTTCAGTTGCCCACCGGCGCGCACAAGATTCATCCGAATTTGAAAATCAAAGTGCTGATGCGCGACGACAAACAAGGCCAGGTTGCGGCGCTGGTGAAATTTCCGCCCGGTTATGTGGAGCCGGTGCATGAACATGTCACTTCACATTGCGTCACCGTCATCGAAGGCGAACAACACGTCGCCGGCAAAGTGCTGAAAAAAGGCGACTTTCATTACGCGCCGCCCAACACAAAGCACGGCCCGTTTTCCTATCCGGTCGGCGGCATCGTGTTTGCGGTGTATCGCTTTCCGCCTGCGGTGTAATAACGCCAGAGGCGCACGCCTCAGTCGGCGCGGGCACCTGACTCGCGTATCACGCGCTGCCAACGCAGAATTTCTTCTCGCGTGTAGCGACCCAGTTCCTGCGGTGTGCTGGTCAACGCTTCCGCGCCCTGCGCGGCGAGGCGATTGCGCACCTCGGCGGAATTGATGATGCGCACGATTTCGCCGTTCAAGCGCTGCACCAATGCAGCAGGCGTTCCCGCAGGCGCGTAGGTCGCGAACCACGCATTGGCTTCATAGCCCGCCAAGCCAGAGCCGCCGGATTCGCTGATCGTCGGCAACTCCGGCGCGGCGGCTGAACGGCGCGCCCCCGTCACCGCTAGTCCGCGCAGTCTGCCGCTTTTCACCTGCGGCAGGATCGACAGCATGGTGGCGAACATCATGTCGGTTTCCGCGCTCATCACGCTGGTGATGGCCGGCGCGGCGCCCTTATACGGCACGTGCAAAATTTTGGTGCCGGTCATATGCGCAAACAAAATGCCCGACAGATGCGTGGATGCGCCGCTGCCGGTTGAGGCAAACGACAGTTGCTTCTTTTTCGCCAATGCCACCAATGCGGAAACAGAATCCGCCGCCACCGACGGATGCAGCACCAGAATATTCGGTATCGTCGCAATCAACGTGATCGGCGCAAAATCCTTCACCGCGTCGTACGAGAGCTTGGGATACAAACTCGGATTGGTCACATGCGAGGTGAAGGCCATCAGCAGGTTGTAACCATCGGGTGGGCTGCGCGCGACGATTTCACTCGCCACAATGCCGCCGCCCCCCGGACGATTGTCCACAATCACTTGCTGGCCCCATTGCTCGCCCAGCTTTTGCGCGATGGCGCGCGCGAGGCTGTCTGCACCGCCACCGACCGTGCCGCCGACGACATAACGCAAAGGGCGAATCGGATAGTTACCGGCGGACGCGGGCTGCGCTTGCGCCTCGCCTGCGGCTATTATCAAAACCAGAGATATGTATAATTTATCGTTTAAAAACATAAACTTATAATATACCCTTACACCGATATGCAGCCCGGTTAATTGCACTGTGTTAGAAATGAACTGCCTCGTTGCAACAAACGCTCCTTCTGTCCTCCGCAAAAATCAACGTCACGCGATTTCAAGGGAATTCACCGTCGCTCACACAATAGCTGGCACCAGCGAATACTCGTGGTGCAAGCTGTTGCCGCCGACCGAAAATTGACCAGTTTATAGGGGTAGTGCCAATCGTGCACTGACCAGCGCATTCATTGGGCTTACCCTGGTCAAACCGGAATCGGCACACCTGGTCAATTCGGCGCTGGCGTCAATAGGTCAGGGCTGCAAGTGAACGCGGCCATGAAAATGTCGCTCCGCGGAACACTCCACTACAACACCTGCAACGCGACGTAACGGAGGTGGTCGTCGGTCCAATCAGCAACGAAGCCTTCGTCTATGTAGACGGTGGTGTGCGTCGAAGCGTGGGTATTCGAGGGCGTGGCCGACCAGTACTGGTTGGGCTGCCAGCCAGTCGGATTGGTGTCGTAGGCGTCCCAGATGGCAAGCAGCTCGTTGTAGTTGCCGGTGGTCCCATTCGTGCTAGTGTAGTGCTTCGTTCTGTTTGGAACTTAAGCGGCTGTTGGCGCGAATGACCTTTTCAAGGATGTCATGCGCCCTGGCGGTCCAGATGAAAGGCTTGGGATTCTTGTTGTGCACGGCGATGTACTCCTTGATAGCGGCGGTCAGTTCAGGGACGCTGCGGAAGCCTCATCAGCTTCTTCCGCTGTGCGTCGTCCAGTTCAATCGCTGTTGCCTTTCGCATCGCCGCCTCCCAAATGCACCAGATACATCTTGGACTCGGCAGATGATAAATCGTTCTAATAATTATGAAGCACTACACTAGAAGCACCTCCCGGTAGGAGTCCCTTTCCGCTCAAGATAGTTTCCGGACGCCTCGCGCCGTGGTGGCGGCGGATCCTCATTCCGTAGGTGGCTGGGTTTCTATACTGGTTGGTAGCCTTACACTTGGCGTGGCATTGCAGTGCGCCGTGGGTCTTTAAGCTGGGTAGGGGTCAGTCGATCTTGATATTGGCGTCTTTGACCAGCTTGCTCCACTTCACCAGCTCTTCCTGCAGCAACGCTGAAAACTGTGCTGGCAAATTCCCGACCGGCTCCCCGCCAAGACCGACAATCCTGTTTCGCGTCTCAGTTATCTTGAGAGAGCGTCCCACATCGGCATTCAGCTTGTTGATGACGTCGCGTGGAGTGGCTGCAGGGACAAGTATGCCCCACCAGCTCGTGGCCTCATAGCCGGGTAGTGCGGCTTCCGAGACAGTCGGCAGATCACGAAAGGCATTTAATCGGGCCAATCCCGTTATGGCATGCGCACGCATTTTGCCAGCGGCGATCTGCGGCGCGGCTGAGATAGTCGTTGCAAACATCACGTGCACATGGCCGCCTACGAGATCGATCTCGGCAGGCCCGCTACCTTTGTACGGAATATGCGTGATATCGACCTTTGCCATCATCTTGAACAACTCGCCTGCGAGCTGCTGCGGGCCCCCTGTGCCGCTGGAAGCGTAAGTGAGCTGGCCTTTGCGCGCGCGGGCTAGCGCGATCAATTCTTTCACCGACCTGACCGGCAGCGAGGGATGGGTAACCAGTATGAACGGCGAGGTAGCGACTTGAGTAACCGGCGCAAAATCCTTCACTGTATCGTATGGTATCTTTGAGTAGAGGCTGGGGTTTATGGTGTGATTCGATGATGACATGATGATTGTGTAACCATCTGGCGGCGCCTTGGCGACGATTTCCGAGGCGATCATCATGCTCGCACCCGGGCGGTTTTCGATCAACACCGTCTGACCCCACATCTCGGTGAGGTCACGTCCCAAGAGGCGAGCCATATAGTCTGTGCCGCCGCCCGGCGGAAATGGCACCAGCATGCGTACCGGTTTTGACGGATATGACTGTGCAGTAGAGATGCCGCATGCCAGCATCGAAACAAGCAGCCAGTAACAAGTGCGCTGAATTGGCGATTTCATAATCTTTCTCGGGCAGGCAAAATTGTATTTTGTTCAGCGGTGCGCCAATTGTCAACGACGGCAACGCGCCATGAAACCCATGAAAATGTAAGCAGGTCCAAAAGTATTGAAGTGGATAAAGCTTTGATCGCCTGAACCAGGCGTTGGCCCAGATGGGCGTTGAGCTCAAAAGCGGTCAAATCATTGACGCCACCTTTGTGCCTGTACCCATCCAGCGTAATGGGCGCGAGAGCAACGCACTCATCAAAGCAGGTGCTGTACCGATTGAGTGGGGCCAAGACGCCGAACAGCCCAACAAGCTC
>SYEN01000573.1 GCA_005800795.1 Burkholderiales bacterium
TACCAAGGGCATGCAGCTTGATGAATTGGATAAGACCGTGACACTGGTGGACGGGTGGGTCGCCAAGAATCGGGCGAAGGCTGCGTAGTTCGGTTTTTCTGGGTAAGTGAAAAGGCTCGGACAAATCCGGGCCTTTTTGTTTTGTGCTGGCATAGGTGCTGGCTTAGGAGAAGCGCGTGCAAACCGATGCTGTCATTCCCGCGAAAGCGGGAATCCGTAATACATCTGTCACTGGAATCCACGTATGAATTCCCGCTTTCGCGGGAACGACGGGAATGGTTTTGCGCGCCCCGCCGTATTTTTCAGTAGCAGCCTTTCGCCAGAATACTTCACATGAACTCAGCATCTCCTGACACGCTGGAGTCCTGCGACGCTCGCAGTATCTCCACGGTCTGACCAACCTGAAGTTGCACGCCGCGCGCGGCGCTACGGTGATCGAGCTTGCGGAAAAGCTGCTGGCGCCGGTGCCAATGTCGAAAGTCTGGTTCGCCAGCACCGGTTCGGAAGCGAATGATTGCGCGGTGCGTCTGGCGTGGTACTGCTGGCATTCGATGGGTCAACCGCAAAAGAAAAAAGTGATTGCGCACCCATGGGCGTATCACGGCAACACCAGCGCCACCGCGAGCCTGTCGGAAGTCAGCTATGCGACCCTGGCCAGCCTGCAAGCACGGTAAACGCGGCTGCGGTGTCATCTGCGTCGGGGTGGAGAATCAGGCGTAAGTCGTGCGGCTCACGGGGTTGAAAGTGAGTAGCGCTACGAAGAGTATCTGTAACTAATTGTTTTTATTGAATATTTTTATATCTCTCGGAGCTGTCACACCCAGCTACGCGCTTTTCAGCACGCGCAGATAATGCCGGTCAAATGCCGCCAACTGGCTTTCCAGTTCGCTGTACGGCCCGGGTTCCCACGCGGCTGAGCGCATGCCCGCTTGGGCGCTTTCACACAGCGTCCAATCCTGGCGGTTGGTGGTATCCCAAAATTCGACCGCGGGTTGCGCGTTGAAACCGGGCGCCACTAGGGCGTCGCGGTGAAAATACCAGTCGCAGGTCACGCGCGTGCGTCCGATGTCCAGCGGCTCGATGCGGTGTAACAGCACGTAATCGGGATGCAGTGACAAAAAGGCGGACGGAAACAGCGTGTAGTAGTAAACACGGCTGCGATCCTCGTCGCTTAACGTGGCGAAAGGCGGCGCGCAACGCCCGCCGTGGGTGGTCATACTGCCTTGTGGGTTCGACATCACCATCGGGCCGCCGAGCACGGCACCTTCGTCCAGATCGTTCTCTGAATTGCGAAAGGGTGTCAACGTGTTCAACTGCGGATGCGCGCCGGGGCAGTGATAGCACTCGCTATAGTTATGGAAAAACAGTTTCCAGTTGGCATCGATTTCGTAGGCGGTTTGATGCGCGGAACGCAATTCAGCCAACAGCCAACGCTCGAATCCGCGATGGCGGCTGCCAAGTTGTGGCAGCGCTTCGGCAAATGGCGCCGGGTTTTCTGCGGCGTTGATGAACACAAAGCCGTTCCACTCGGCAAGCGCCGCGCGCTTTAACCCCCATTTCGACGCGTCGAAGCCGGCGACTTCCCGCATATGAGGTGCGGCGGCCAGCGTACCGTCAAGCGTATATATCCACGCGTGGTAAGGACAACGAATACCGCCGCCAAACGTGCCCCGGCGTTCGTCGCAAAGTCGCGTGCCGCGGTGTCGGCAGATGTTGTGGTGCGCGTAAAGTTCACCGGACATGCCGCGCACTACGATTATGCTGCTGCCCGCCACATCAAGTGTGAGGTAATCCCCCGGATAGTGTAACGCCGAGATATGGCCCGCCAGCAGCCAGTGGTTCTGAAAGATACGGGATTGTTCCTCGCGCCAGATGTCGGCGCTGGAGAAAAACTCGCCGGGCAGCGTGCGCTGCCCGTGAGCGGTGCGGGGTTTCATGATGGCCGCGCCGGGGTGAAATCAACAACCATGCGTGCAAACCGCCAGCCGCTAGTTATTGATGCCCAATTCCTTTCGCATATCCGCCACCGCCTGATCCTTGGTCCGCGTGAGGCGCGGTGCACGTTGACCAATCGGCACGTTTTCAACTTCCGGCACGATCTTCATCGCCACGAATACCGGGCCGCTTTCTTCCATGATGCGTTTGACGTTGACCTGGAACGATTCGAGGTTGGTATACGCATAGGACGAGGGATAGCCGCAGCCCTTGGCGAGCATGTCGTAGGCGATGGTTTTGGCGTTGGGCACGGGCTGGCCGCCGGTGGTGGCGTAGCATTCGTTGTCGAGCACAAAGTGATAAAAATTCTTGGGCCGCTGCTCGGCGACCATCGACAGCACGCCGAGGCTCATTTGCAAATCACCTTCGGAATCGAACAGCACTACTTTCAGTTTGGGTTGTGCCAGCGCCAGGCCCAGCGCGAACGAGGCATGGCCGCCCATCGCCGGATCGCCCAGTGCGAGGTCGCGATTCGGCATGGTGCTGATTTTTGCCCAGTGCTTGCTGGAGCGCCCGGACACGACAAGGGCGTTGCCGCGGTGCGGTGCAAACGCCTTCAATATTTCTTCTGCCTGCATCATGATGTTTTCCCCTGTACGGAATTAGCTATTGAAGCCGTGATACTCGTCGCCGATCAACACGGCAACCGGGCGCTTGTTCTTTTGTGCTTCCTCGAACGCGACGGAAATGCGCGGCGCGTCGCTGCTGTTCTCCACCAGGTAGTACTGGATGTGAAACGCATTGAGGAAGGGTTCGGTGTAAGTGGCGGCGGTATCCTTGTTGACGCCGTGGCGCGTGTAGCCGCGATAACCCACCATCAACACCACGGGAATATTCATGCCCATGGTCCAGCCGCGCATCGAATCGCCCGATTCCATCAGCCCGGTGTTCTGAATCAGAATTACCGGCTTGGCGCCGCCAACGTGCAGGCCGGCTGCGCACGAAAATGCGAGACCTTCGCGCGGCACCGGCACCAGCGTGATGGCCGGATCGGCTTTCATCAGCGTGTAGAGCCAATTGGTTTCGGAATCCGGTAGCCACACCACGTGGGTGACGCCGTGTTTTTTCATTTCAGCCAGAACGATTTCCGGACTGAGACTGCCTTCAGTGGTCATGAGCTTTCTCCCTGGGATGCGTTGGATTTTGGGGACGCGGTTGGTGTGACTGACCGATTTTAACCACAATCGGGCGCTGCTGATCTGTAGGAATGGGTTATCGTAAGTATTTGTTTTTATTGATTAATTTTTTAATCCGAATTTAGTAACTCTGCGGTGCCTCGCGCAAAAACACTGGCAAATCCGTTACCGGCGCGCGATGGCCCTTAATGCTGAACATCATGTCACCGGCGAAGCCGCGGTGATACGCCGTGTGGTGATACAGGTGCAGCAACATTTCGCCTTGCGACATGACCACGCGGTTGCCGCCGATCAGCGTGATGGGCCGCCGGTCGGCAAGCGATTCGTCCGTTTGCTTGTCGCTCCATTGTTCGTACCACTGATCAATGGCCTGCTGATCCTTCCACCACTGTTCCAGTGTCGGCGATTCCGCTGAGTTGCGCGCTGTCATCCCATGATCGCGTCCTTCCAGATGCGCCTGCCAGATCAGATCAATCACGACATTGTGGTTCATGGTATGCACGATGTTCTTGAAGAGACTCGTGCGCGGCTTCAGCGCTTCCCCCTCGGGCAGCGCGGCAATGGCGTCGTACCAGACCTTGTTCGACCAGGTGTTGTAACGCGTCAGCATGCGGGCGGTTTTGGCGTTGATCATGCGGCTTTCCTTTTGGCAGTCCTACTAACGAAGTTTTAAAGGGAACCATTTTTGACGACTTTTCTGACGACTTTTTGCGCGCTGCACGGGTTGAAGCTGGCGCGTCCCATGCCGCCTGGACACAGGAACGCGTTATGCCGGTTTTCCAACTGCCGCCAGTTTGCTCTCCCAATCCTTCGGCAACTGCACCTTCTTCGCCGTCGGGAATCCCAGCACGCCATTATGCGCGAATACGTAGATGCTGTTGCGCGCGGGGTCGCCAGTGACGCAAGTCAGAAAATCCTCCGGCCGCCATACCAATGGCACCAGCCGGTTTGGGTCGTCGGACTCGTGATACACCTTGGGGACATCGCCCTTGGCTGCTGCTTCCTTCAGGCTCCACAACGGCTTTTGTGTCCAGTCGCGCTGGATGCGTTCCCACTGGTACGCAGGCACGCGCGCCTGTTCCCATAATTGTTTCTGGAAATCGCGCTTGCTCCAGCCAGATGCCGCGATGGTTTCCGCAATCAGCGGCGACAGCAGCAGTTGCGGGCGCAGCGAATCAAGGCCCTGACCGGTGGAGAACATCAGTTGCCACGAGTACTGCCGCACCACCGCATCGCTGATGTACGGCATCAGCTCCTGCGCCGTCGCACCTGACACCGACGAAATGTGATTGCCGCCGGTGTGGCGCGAAATCATCACTGTGCTGTCGTCGGGATAAAAGCCGAAATCTGCAGCGCTGTTGGTCCACCCCAGTTTCTTCACGACGTCTTCGTTTTCGGCAACGACCACACGCCACGTATTGCCGAACGTCGCCTTGTCGTTCTTGTGCGGCAGGAAGCCCGCGACATTGCGCAGATACAGCCGCCAGAAGCGGCCCACAGAGGTGTTGGCCATAAAGCCATCGCGCATCACGCCCTGCGTATAGTTAAAGCCGAGCTGCTTGATAATCGGGCCATTCAGAACAATCAGCGTTTCGCCGCCCGGCGTGTTGCCGCTGTGCTCAACGCCGTAGCCGTGATCGGCCATGGCCTCAACCAGCGCCACCAGCACCGGCATGTAGGCCGGCTTGCAGCCCGCCATCACGCCATTGACCGCGATGCTCCAGATCGTCGCTGCACGGTTGTCCGGCAGGATCGTGCCCAGCGTTTCATCCGCCGCGCGATCAGTGAATTTGAGAAATGCTTCGACTTTCTCCACGGTGGGCGGCACGATGGGCAGCCCGTCCGAGAACTCATTTTCGTAGAAGTATTCATTCACTTCGTCGAAGCTGCCTTTGAAGACGATATCGCGCGCACCGGGTTCGTTATCCGCGCCCGCCCTCTTGGGGGGTTTCAGCAGATTGTCGATGACGTGATCGAGCGTCACGTCGAGCACATTCTTGCGCAACTGCTCCTTGCTTTGTACGCCGGGGTGGCCGACCACTTTCGCCACCGGCAGATTCGGCATGCCCAGCCCCTTGGACGCCGCGGTGGCGAGCGTCATAAAACCTTCACCCACCAGCGTGGAAGACGGAAAACCGCCCGCTTCACCCGATGCACTGGCCCGCAACACGGCGGGCGTGCAGGAGCCTCAACAGCCCATGCCGCTGATCACGGCATCAACGCCGGCCTCCTTGAATTTCTGCGGCAGGGCCGCCACGATCGCACGCTCGTCGCTGCCGTGCGTGGAGCCGAACTGCTTCCAACTCACGAATTTCACATCCGGGTAGCGCGCCTTGATGCCTTCCTCCAGAAACTCGAACACCTCGTCACCACGGAACACCATGTCCCACACCTGGGCGATGGTTTTGCCGTTCAGCGTATCGAGGCGTTTGGCGAGCGGTTTTAATTTGGACTGACGCGGGCTGCGCGGCCACAGGGCTTCGTAGTGGCCGTCGGTTGCGGATGGGGGCATGGTGGACTCCTTGATTTTTCCCGCTCCCACCGGGAGAGCGGCAGGGGTGAGGGAAGTGGTTGACTGTGTGACGCGGCAAATGGAACCGGGGCGGACGGGAATTATCCCGCTTGCACATCCACGGAGCAACCAAGCCGGTACGCGATGTGGATTGGTTGAGCGATAATCGCTACAGATAAAAGATTCAGGGAGCAAAAAAGACATGCTGATCTGCGATTCACAAGTCCACGTCTGGGGCGCCAACACGCCGCAGCGCCCCTGGCCCGCCCGTGCGCACGCGCAGCGCGAGGTTCCGCTGGGGCACGACGAACTGCTGCGCGAGATGGATGCTGCGGGCGTCGAACGGCTGGTGATTGTGCCACCGTCGTGGGAAGGCGACCGCAACGATCTTGCGTTCGCGGCGGTGAAGGCGCACCCGAATCGATTTGCCATCATGGGGCGCTTCAATCCTGAAGCGCCCGATGCAAAACAAACCATCAAGGGCTGGCGCGATCAGCCGGGCATGCTCAGCATGCGTTTCACGTTTCATATCCCCGTGCTGCAACAGCCACTGCTTGACGGCAAATTTGACTGGGTGTGGGCCGAGGCCGAGCAGCAGGGGATTGCGATGATGATTCTTGTGCCGCAGCACATGGTCGCAGCCATCGACAGCGTGGCCGCGCGCTATCCCAAACTCAAAATCGTGATGGATCACATGGCGCTCACCAGCGGCAAGCCGTTCGACGAAACCTTCCGTGATTTCGACAAGCTGCTGCCGATAGCCCAGCGCCCGAATGTGGCAGTCAAGGCCACCGCGCTGCCGTGTTATTCCGCCGAGCCATATCCGTTCACGCGCGTGCAGGCATATGCGCGCAAGGCGTATGAAGCGTTCGGCGGCAGGCGCACGTTTTGGGGTAGCGACCTGTCGCGCTCGCCGGTGCCCTACCGGCAGCAGATTGATATGTGGCTGAAGGACGCACCGTGGCTCAAGGCAGAGGATAAGGAGTGGGTGATGGGGCGCGGGATTTGTGAGTGGTTGGGGTGGAAGCAGTCGTAAAATTAATCAATAAAAAAAAAGGTAATTAGGGCGAAACGTAACTAAAGTAGATTTTAAGAAAGAGCTTGAATACGTTGTCGTTGCGGTGATTGTAACGGTATTCGATTTCCTTTAAATACATCGGGAAATAATACTTCGACACGCCGCGATAGTTGTAAA
>SYEN01000574.1 GCA_005800795.1 Burkholderiales bacterium
CGCTTATAAAACATTGCTGTCCAATATTTGTAAATTGATGGATAGCACTCATTCCTCCAATGATTACGCCTTCGCCAATTGTAACATGCCCTGCAACTTGTATATTATTAAAATGCAGCGCCGCGCGTCCAGTTGATACGGGGCGACGATGGCCTGCGTCGGACAGATGTCGATGCATTTCTGGCAGATGCCGCAGTGCGCGCCTTGAGGGGTATCGACCGGCAGCGGCAAATCCGTGTAAATGTCGCCGAGGAAAAAATACGAGCCGGCCTCGCGATTGAGCAGTAACGTGTGTTTGCCGCGCCAGCCGATGCCGGCCTTGGTGGCGAGTTCGACCTCCATCACCGGCGCGCTGTCGGTGAACACCCGGTACTGAAACGGTCCGACGACGGTGGTAATACGATCCGCCAGCTTTTGCAGGCGGCTGCGCAACACTTTGTGATAATCGCGTCCGACGGCATAACGCGCGATGGCGGCGCGATCCGGTTCCGCCAGCACGTCTTCCATTTTGCGTGCGCCCCTAGGTGAATGGGGCAGATAATCCATGCGTGCGGAGATCACTCGCAGCGTGCCGGGAGTCAGCGCTGCCGGGCGGCTGCGGGCCGTGCCGTGGCGTGCCATATAATCCATGTCACCGTGCCAACCCTTTTCCAGCCATGCCAGCAGCCGGGGTTCCACCACCGACAAATCGCAATCGGCAATACCGGCCTGCTGAAAACCCAGCTCGCGAGCCCAACGCTTGATGTCGCGGGCAAGTGGAATGAAATCGGCTGAAGACTGCATATGACCCAGTTTACCCTGCCGCTCCCCACCGAAGCCGATACGCTGGCCCTGGGCGGTGCACTGGCGGATTGCATGGTGCCCGGTCTGGTGGTTTACCTGTCAGGCGAGCTGGGTGCGGGAAAAACCACGCTGGTGCGCGGTTTGTTGCGAAAACTGGGCGTTTCCGGGAAGGTCAAAAGCCCGACGTTCACCCTGATTGAAGTTTATGAAGTTTCTAGGTTATACTTGTATCACTTTGATTTTTATAGGTTCACTGGGTCTGGCAGCCCCCGTGAATTCATCGAAACCGGCTTCCGGGAACACTTCAACCCGCAGTCGGTTTGCATTGTGGAATGGCCTGAAAAGGCTGCGGGATTGCCTGCAGCGGATTTAAGAATTGAATTGCAAGTGCCAGCAGAAGCGGATTCGGGGCGAAACGTATCGATCTTCGCTGACTCGGAGGCCGGAGCATCGTGTTTGAAAAGATTCACAATGACATAGTCCCTCGCGATGCGCGGCCGCGCTTTGGGTTCGCTGCGTTCGCGCGCGAATCTGTCCTTCAGACGTTTATTGTGTTTTTGCTGGCGCTGGCGGGCCTGGGTTACGCCGCCACGCTGTTTGCGCAAGCGCCCCAGCCATCGCCGCAAACGCAAATCGCCGCCACCCGCGTGTGGCCCGCCGCCGATTACACCCGCATCACGCTCGAATCGCCGCAGCCGCTACGCCATCAGACGCTGAGCCTGAAGAACCCCGAACGGCTGGTGCTGGATCTGGAAAACGTCGCGCTCACACCCGCCCTGGCCGGCCTGAACGAAAAAATCGGCGCGAATGATCCCTACGTCAAATCCGTGCGCGTGGGCCAGTTCAAACCCAACGTGGTGCGGCTGGTGTTTGATCTGAAATCCGAAGTCAAACCGCAGGTATTCGCACTGGCGCCAGTGGCGGGCTACGCGCATCGGCTGGCACTCGACATTTACCCGCTGGAACCGCCTGACCCGCTGATGGCCCTGGTTGATAAGTCGGAGAAACCGGCGGAAGCAACAGCCTCGTCACCCGGGGTTGCACCGCCAGCGCCAGTGGCCACTGCCCCTGTCGAAACGCGGCCCTCGCCACCCGCTGCACGAACGCCCGAAAGAACGGAACGCACTGCGCGAACCGCGACGCGCAAGCCCCCGCGCATGATCATTATCGCCATCGACGCCGGCCACGGTGGTGAAGACCCCGGCGCGCGCGGCAGCAGTGGCACGTGGGAGAAAAACATCACGCTGGCGATATCGCGCAAGTTGAAGGAACGCATCGATCAGGAACCGAACATGCGCGCGCTGATGATACGCGACGGCGACTACTTCATGTCGCTGGGCGCGCGCGTGGTGAAAGCGCGGCGCGCCAATGCGGATCTGATTGTGTCGGTGCACGCAGACGCGTTTACCAGCCCGGAAGCGCGCGGCTCGTCGGTGTTTGCACTGTCAGAGCGCGGCGCCACATCGGCTGCAGCCAACTTTCTGGCGCGCAAGGAAAACGAGGCGGATTTGATCGGCGGCGTAAATATCGACGTTCCCGACCCCTTCCTCAAACAAACGCTTCTTGATCTATCGCAAACCGCCACCATCAACGACAGTCTGAAACTCGCCAGGGCCGTGCTTGGCGAAATCGGCGGCATCAACCGGCTGCACAAAAACCACGTCGAACAGGCCGGCTTCGCCGTGCTCAAATCACCGGATATTCCGTCGATTCTGGTGGAGACCGCCTTCATCACCAACCCAGATGAAGAACGGCGCCTCAACGACGACGCCTACCAAACCCGCATGGCCGAAGCGATCTTCGCGGGTATCAAACGCTACTTCGCTGCAAACCCGCCGCTGGCGCGCGAAGTAGTCGTTAAAAATAATCAATAAAAACAAATAGTTACGTAATACCCTCTGCATTACGGGCACACCAGCCCGAACTTGTTTAGAATCCGCGGCAAATTTAAGAACAAGTAGTTGCAGGAGGAACTCAGTGCGTTTCACATGTCTTGCGGCTTTGCTGCCGTTAGTGCTGCTCGCCGGTTGCGCGTCCCTGCCCGACGGCCCGGCGGAAGTGGCGCTGCCCTACGTTAAAATTTTCTCCAAGAACAAGCCTGCGGGCGAGACCACGCTGCCCGACGGCTGGCGGCGTTGGACGCTGTCCAAATTCAAAAAGCCCACCACATACAAGCTCGTTGAATATAACGGTCGCACGGTGGTGGAAGCGCAGGCGGATGGCTCGGCGTCGGGGCTGGTGCACCGGCTGGATATCGATCCCAATGATTTTCCATTTCTGGCCTGGCAATGGAAGGCCACCGCGCTGATCAAGACCGCTGACAATCGCACCAAGCAATTCGAGGATTCGCCAGTGCGCGTGGTGGTCACTTTCGCCGGCGATACCGATGCGCTGCCCATGGATGAGCGCATGTTCAGCGACAACGTGCGTCTGCTGACCGGCCAGAAAATGCCTTACGCCACGCTGATGTACATCTGGGAGAACCGCGCGCCCGTGGGCGCCGTGCTGCCCAATTTGCATACTTCACGCATCAAAATGATTGTGGCGGATTCTGGTGACGGCAACGTCGGCCAGTGGCAAGACCAGTTGCGCAACGTGGTGGAAGACTACCGTCGGGCATTCGGTGAAGCGCCGGGCCGCATCACGTCAGTAGCGGTAATGACCGATACCGACAACACCGGGGAAACCGCGCTGGCCTACTACGGCGATATCAGCTTCCGGCGCGCAGCGGGGCGCTGAATCAACATTTCGCAGGCGCGTGGTAAGCTTGCCCATGATTACTTTGGGGCAAGATAAATGACCGACCTTATTCGTTCATCGATTGTGATGACCGCAGTGCTAGCCGTGGTATCAATTGCGCATGCCGCCGAAAAATATCCCATGCGCCCGGTGCGCGTGATCGTGCCTTACCCGCCCGGCGGTGGCTCCGATCTCACCGGTCGCGCCATCGGCCAGAAGCTCTCCGATGCGCTCGGCCAGACCTTTGTCGTCGACAACCGTCCCGGCGCCACCGGCTTGATCGGCACGGTGATTGCCGCCAAGGCCACGCCGGACGGCCACACGCTCATTCTCGCCGACCAGCCGCACAGCATCAACTCGCTGGTTTACTCGAAGCCGCCGTACGACGCAGTGAAAGATTTCGCGCCGCTGAATCTGGTGGCAACCTCGCCACAGATCATGGCCGCACATCCGTCGTTCAGCCTCAGCACGCTAAAGGAACTGCTGGCGCAAACACCCGCACAAACCGCGAAATTCGCGGTGGGCACCAGCGGTCTCGCCAGTGGCCCGCACATGACTTACGAATGGCTGCGCCTGAAAACCGGCCTCACGCTGAACCATGTGCCGTACAAAGGCGGCGGGCCGTCGCTGGTGGACGCCATGGCTGGACAGATTCCGCTGGTGATCAATGCCGCACCGGCATCGTTCCCGCATGTGCGCGCGGGCAAACTCAAGGCGCTCGCCATCACCAGCGCGCAGCGCCACGCGCTGCTGCCCAACGTGCCAACGTTTCAGGAACAGGGCGTCAAGGATTTCATCGCGTATCAATGGTACGGCATGCTCGCGCCCGCCGGCACGCCACGCGAAGTTGTCACACTGCTCAACAGCGAAATCAACAAGGCGTTGAACAGCGCGGACATCAAAGCCCGATTCACCGCCGTAACGCTCGACATTACGCCAGGGTCACCGGAGGATTTTCGCAAGTTCCTGGAAACTGAAGACGCACGCTGGAGGGGCGTGGTAAAGCAGGTGAATGTGCGACTGGATTAGCTCAAGATTTCAAAAAATATCAATAAAATCAGATACTTATGATATATAGCATAGCGCCACCTGCCTGCTCACTTATCTGTTGGTAGCGGCAACTGCGTCAACGTCAGTTCATCCATCCGCCCCAGCTCCTTGATCACGCGTTCGACCAGCGCCACCGCGCGCACGAAGCGCGGCATGCCGATGTAAACCGTGGATTGCAGCACGACCTCCATCACCTCGCGCGGTGTTGCGCCATGCGTAAACGCGTTGCGAATGTGATTCTCTGCCTGCAGAAACTCCCCCATTACCATCAGTTCGCCGATCACACACAGGATACGCGTCTTGTCGTCGAGAATGCCACGGACGTACAGGCCAGCGTAGATGTAGTCGAGCCACAACTTGAGAAAGTGCGGATCAACGCGCTCAAGTTGCTCGACCGTCTTGTGATGATGGCTGGGCTGCAACCGCAAGCCTGTACTTAAACCTTCCCAGCCGAAGCGCCGCATCAGTTCTTCACGGCGCGGAAAGTCCGCATCGCTCAGGCCCCAGGTCTTGCGCTCCGCGTCCAGTGAGCGTTTGTTACCCGGACCGGTGATGGGTAACTGCGTAGCGGTGATTTCCTTCATGCGGCCGAGTTGCCGGATGACTTTGATAAATACGCGGACTGCAGGCATGGTCTTTGAATAACCCAAATAGACCGTTGCCTGCAGGATCACTTCCAGCACTTCGCGCGGGCTGGCGTGATGCAGCGCGTTACGAATGTGAATCGCGAATTGTGCCTTGTCGTCCATCACCAAAAACTGCCCGACCACCACCAGACAGCGCGTACGTTCGTCCAGAATGCCGCGTCCGGTCATGCCACCATAGGTAAACTCGAGCCACAACCGGGTAAAATGCGGGTCGAGGCTATCGCACCAATCCAGGTGTTCCAGTGCATGTTCGGGCTGCGCGCGCATCAAGCCATCAATGGCACGCGCACCGTACTTGCGTTTGAGCCCAGCCAAGGCGGCGGGCGGTTTCGCTGCACTGCGTTTGCGGGCTATGACGTCAACGGATTTTCGGGTAGGTCGTTGGCTCATGTTCTACTCCTTGAAGACGTGTATTAATTGTCGGCGCCAGCAAGGGGATCGGATTGGAAACGACCCGCCAAGCCCTCGATGCCGGTCATGATGTGCGCGCCTTGGCTCGATCCGCTACCGCAATTGCGGTGACAAATCCTAGTTTCGAGAAGATTCGGGGTGACGCGTTGAAGACCGAGGATGTAAAGGCGGCTCTTGTCGGGGTGGATGTCGTGATCCAGACCCTCGGCGTTGGTTTAGGAGATTTGTTCCGGGCTGTTCATCTATTCTCGGACGCGACCCGAGTGCTTATCGCGGCAATGAGAAGCCAAGGTGTCAAACGTCTTATCTGTGTGACCGGTTTTGGATCTGGTGATAGCCGCGCCAGCATCAGCTGCCTTCAGCGGTTGCCGTTCCAGATCGTATTCGGCCGCGCTTATGACGATAAGAGTTTGCAAGAAGAATTGATCAAGGAAAGCGAACTTGAC
>SYEN01000575.1 GCA_005800795.1 Burkholderiales bacterium
GGTGGCCTCGGAAGTGCGCGCGCTGGCGCAACGTTCGGCCAGCGCGGCGCGCGAGATCAAGGCGCTGATTGGCGCGTCGGTCGACAAGGTGGAAAGTGGTACTCGGCAAGTGGAAGATGCCGGCAAAACCATGGCTGAAATCGTCGCTGCAGTGGAAAAAGTCAGTGCGATCATTGAGCGGATCAGCCTTGCGTCGCGCGAGCAGGCGGACGGTATTGAACAAGTCAACCGCGCGGTCAGCCAGATGGAAAACGGCGTGCAGCAAAATGCGGCGCTGGTGGAGCAGGCCTCGGCTGCCGCCGATTCCATGGCCGGTAGTGCGAGGCAGCTCTACCAGTCCGTCGGTGCGTTCAAACTGGATGCAGCGTCACGCTCTGGCACAGGCATGCGGCCGGCAGTGCAGCAAGCGCCTCTACCGGCGCCGGTACGCACACCGGGCGCACCGCGAGCGGCATCCCGTGCGCCCGCTGTGTTGCCGAAGATGGGCACCTCGGCACCCCCCGAGCGAGGGGACTGGAAGTCGTTCTAGCCTGACTTGTTTGGCAGATTTGAGTCGTCCGAACAGGCTTGAATAGGCGTGAATTTGTGCCTAGCCCCCGATACCCCAAATCGGGTAGAATCCGCGTTCTGCTGGCATGGCGTACATACAAAGTTATGTATGCCATTGTTTTTTATAGGTTTTTTAAGGTTTCAAAACAAGGAATTTCCATGACTGCGGCAACGACTGCGCCTGATTACGTCAAGAACAAAAAACTGGCCGCGTGGGTGGCTGAAGTCGCCCAACTGACCCAGCCCGAGCGCATCGTTTGGTGCGATGGCTCGCAGGCTGAATATGACCGGCTGTGCGCCGAGATGGTCGCCAGTGGCATGTTGATTAAACTGAATGAAAAAAAGCGGCCTGGCTGCTTTCTTGCCCGCTCCGATCCCGACGACGTGGCGCGTATGGAAGACCGCACCTTCGTGTGCAGCAAGAACAAGGAAGATGCCGGCCCCAACAACAACTGGGTTGCGCCGGATGAAATGCGCGCCACGCTGACCAAAATCAGCGACGGCTGCATGCGTGGCCGCACCATGTATGTGATTCCGTTCAGCATGGGCCCGCTGGGTTCGCATATCTCGCATATCGGTGTCGAACTCACCGATTCGCCCTACGTGGTGGTGAGCATGCGCGTGATGACGCGCATTGGCCGCGCGGTGCTGGATCAACTTGCCGACGGCTTTTTCGTGCCGTGTCTGCACAGCGTGGGTGCACCGCTGCAGCCCGGTGAAAAAGACGTGGTGTGGCCGAGCAACAAACAGCACAAATTCATCTGCCATTTCCCCGATGAAAAACTGATCTGGTCGTTTGGTTCGGGCTATGGCGGCAACGCGCTACTGGGCAAAAAATGTTTTGCGTTGCGTATTGCGTCGATCATGGCGCGCGAGCAGGGCTGGCTCGCCGAGCATATGCTGATCCTTGGCATTCAACCGCCGGGTGGCAAAAAGCATTACATCGCGGCGGCTTTTCCCAGCGCCTGTGGCAAAACCAACCTGGCGATGCTGATTCCACCCAAAGAACTGGTGGGCTGGAAAGTCACCACTATCGGCGAAGACATCGCGTGGATTAAACCCGGCAAGGATGGCCGCCTCTATGCGATCAACCCGGAAGCGGGCGCATTCGGCGTGGCGCCGGGCACTTCCGAATTCACCAATCCGAACTGTCTGGCGGCGCTCAATAAAAACACCATTTTTACCAACGTGGCGATGACCCCGGATGGCGACGTGTGGTGGGAGGGGCTCTCGCAAACGCCACCGATGAATCTGACCGACTGGCAAGGGAAATCGTGGGATCCAGACGGTGACAAGCCCGCCGCGCATCCGAATGCGCGTTTCACCGTGGCCGCGTCGCAGATTCCGTGTATCGATCCGCAGTGGGAAGATCCCGCTGGCGTGCCGATTAGCGCGTTTATGTTTGGCGGCCGCCGCACCACCACTGTGCCGCTGGTCACCGAGGCGAAGGACTGGACGCACGGCGTTTACATGGCTGCAACCATGGCCTCCGAAACCACAGCTGCCAGCGTCGGAAAAATGGGCGTGGTGCGCCGCGATCCATTTGCGATGCTGCCGTTCTGCGGTTATCACTTCGGCGACTACTTCAACCACTGGCTGAAAGTCGGCAAGTCGCTGACCAAGGAACCGAAAATCTTCGCCGTCAACTGGTTCCGCCGTGACGAACACGGCAAGTTCATGTGGCCGGGTTTCGGCGACAACATGCGCGTACTGAAATGGATCATTGAGCGCTGCGAAGGCAAGGGTGGCGCCGCCGAAACGCCTGTCGGCATGATGCCGCGTTTTGAGGATATTGAACTGAAAGGTATCGCCGGCTTCAGCAAGAAAGCATTCGACGAATTGACACGCGTGGATCGTGATTTGTGGAAAGCTGAAGTCAAGGATCACGAGCGGCTGTTCGGTGAACTGACTGCGCGCATGCCGGCAGAAATGATCGAGCAGCGGCGGCAGTTGGAGCAGGCGCTGTAATTTTAGCCACTTCAAACAAAAAAGCCGTGGCTTGCCACGGCTTTTTTATTCAAACGGATTTACAAAAAGTTATTTTAAAACAACTAGTTACGAAAATAACTAGTGCATCGAATGCAGGGCAGACATATTGCCTTCGGTGTCGAGCACCAGGGCGATATAGCCATACGGGCCGATGGAAAATTTGTCCTGCTGGATGCGGCCACCCGCTTCAACCACACGTCTGACCTCGGTGGTGCAGTCTACGCACTTGAAGTAGACCAGCACGCTGTTCCCGCCTGGGGCATACCTTCCATTTTGACCAGCGCACCAGGTGCGCCGTAGGCCTTTTCGTCCCACGTAAACGACCACATTTCGACGCCGGGCACGGGCGTTTCAAGTCGGTCGAGTGTCACACTGAAAACACTTTCGTAAAAGCGTCTGGCGCGTGGCATATCCTGCACGTAAATTTCGAACCAGCCTACGGGATTGTTGGTCATGGGGTGCGTCTTTCGCGACGGGTAGTCATCTACCAAGGTTTTTAGACATACCACAATATCGCGGATCGTTGGATCCAGCAATCACCGATGCGCGGTGGCCAACGTGTGCCGCCACAAAAAAACAGGAAAATATCCCGGCAGCGGCGGGAAGCACGCAGTTCAGGAACAGTTACTCGTGCGGCGCGTGTTGCGTGGCGCAAGTTATACTATTATGACCAATAGCGCGAAAAATTTTGCATGCCGGGACATTGCATGAAGACGTTGCCTGAAAGGTTTTTGGGATTTACACGATTCAGAGTCGTGGTTGCCGCACTGGTTACGGCAACGGTCGGATGGCCGTTGCCGGTGCTGGCGCAACTCGAACCCGCGCGCGCCGCTTATGACAAGGAAGACTACGCGTCGGCCTATAAGCTGTACGCGCCATCAGCACTAAAGGGCGTGGCAGAAGCGCAGCATCGCGTGGGCCTAATGCACAAATTTGGCTGGGGCACGGAACGGGATCACGCGGTGGCGGCGAAGTGGTTTTTGGCAGCGGCGGAGCAGGGGCATGCCGAGGCGCAATCGGAATTGGCCATTTATTACAAGGATGGCCGCGGCGTGGAGCGCGATCTGAAGCGCTCGGCGGAATGGTTTCTCAAGGCGTCGGAGCAGGGCGTGGGTATCGCACAATTGAATCTGGGCCGTTATTACCTCGCGGGTACCGGCGTCGAGAAAAACGCCGCTGAAGCGTATTACTGGCTCACGCGCGCCGGACTGAACAATCTGATGGACGGCTTTGCGCTGCGCGCGCCGCTGGCGAAGGAGCTGCCCGTAGAACAATTGAAGGAAATTGACGCGCGCGCGCGGCAAGCTGCCGCTGGCAAGAAATAGGATCTGTTAATAGTAAGTATCTGATTTAAATCAATAATTATTGGAGGAATGTATGAAGTTCAGCACCCGGTTTTCGTGGTTGGGCGTGGTCGGATTGATGGCAAGTGCGTGGGTGAGTGCAGCGCCGTTTGCTTACGTGTCGAACGAGCGCTCGGGCAATATTTCCGTGATCGACATCGCCAACGACACCGTGGTGGCCACTATCCCTGTCGGTAAACGCCCGCGCGGCATGGCGGCCTCTGTCGATGGCAAGACGCTGTACGTGAGTGATCAGCCTGCCAATGCGCTGCAGTTGGTTGATGTCGTTGCGCGCAAGGTGAGCGGCAAAGTGGATCTGGGTGAATCGCCCGAAGGCGTTTATCGCTCGCCCGACGGCAAGCTGCTGGCTATCGCCATTGAGGAAGACAACTCGGTGCACTTTATCGACACCGCCAGCGGCAAACGCGCGTTTCAGGTAAAGACAGAAGGCGAAAATCCGGAACATGCGGTGTTCAGCCGCGACGGGCGCTGGGTCTATGTGAGCGCGGAAGAATCGGAAGTGGTGGACGTGATTGACGTTGCTGCGCGCAAGGTGGTGACGACCATCAAAGTCGGCAAGCGTCCGCGCGGTATCGGTTTCACGCCTGACGGCAAGCGCGCCTACGTCGCGTGTGAACTCGCCAATCAGGTTTACGCGATCGACGTCAGCTCACACAAAGTGATTGCGGTGATTCCTGCCGGTGTGCGTTCCAACGGCATCACCATTCACCCGGATGGCAAAACAGTGTTTGTAAGCAACGGCGCGGACGGCACGGTGATGGCCATCGATACCGCCAGCAACAAGGTCACCAAAACCATCAAGGTCGGCGACCGCCCGTGGAACATGGCGATTTCGCCCGACGGCAAAAAGCTTTACGTGCCCAACGGGCGTTCCAACACGGTATCCATCATTGATATTGCGTCGCTGGAAAAACGCAGCGACATCAAGGTCGGCGACATGCCGTGGGGCGTGCTAATTCCCTGACAGTTGCTGCCGCACGCCTCAGACCTCTCCGCTGGGCGCGGCTTCCCGAGCAGCCAACAGCCGCCGCTGCACGAAATCCACGTGTGAGCGCAGGTTGTAATGCTGCTCGGAGTATTGCAACGGGATCGGGATCGACGATACGGCATCTTCGATGCGCTCGATTTCTGCCACGTGCTTTTCGTGATCCTGCGGCGCATCAGCCATGGCAATTTCCAGCTGCTTGAGTTCGTCATACCAGTGCCACAGACGCTTGTTGACACGCCAGCCGAACAGCATAGGTGCGAATTTGAAGACCGGCACCAGGATCGTGACAATCGGAATCAGCAGCACGATCAGCCGTTCCATCCATACCGCCAGCCAGAATGGCAGATAGCGCTGGAAAAACGGCGCGCCGGATTTGTGAAAGCGCTCTGCTACAGCGCTCATTTGCAACTCCGTGCTTTGCGATTGCGGGAAGTGATTGTCGCCGTTGAAAATGCCCGGCGGGCGATGCGCCTCGGCGGCTGCCTGCGCCAGTGCGAATTGCAGCGCGGTATGCACGTCGTCGCGCACCGCCAGCAGCGCCACAGCCGCCACCAGTTCCACGTCACGCGCCGGAATATTTTTCGCCAAGTCGATAACGCCCTTGTGCAGCACAATGCGCGCCAGCCAGGGAAACCGCCGCGCATAGGCGTCGGCCTGCGAAAAACTCATCAGCCGGATGCCCGGTTCGCGCAACAGTTTTTGTACCAGTTCGGCGTCTGGCGCCGCCACGAAAATTGCCGCGTCGACATCGCCCGCGATCAGCGCCTCGGCTGCAGCCTTGCCGGGGGATTCCACCAGCGTACTGTTGTCGGCCTTGATCTCGCTTGCGGCCAACAGTTGCATCGCGACATGCCGCGTGCCGCTGCCCGTCGGGCCGACCGAGATGCGTTTGCCGGCGAGCGCGGTGAGGCGGTCGACATCCTCCGGCAGGCGGTGAAAAACCCATAGCGGCTCGTAGAACATGCGGCCCAGCGATAGCATGTGTTGGAGTCTTCCGGTTCGGTGGTGCCACCCTGTACGAAAGCAACGCTGGCTTCGGGTGAGGCCCCGCGCAGGCGGGAGAGATTTTGCATTGAACCAGCGGAGGTTTTGATAACCAGATCAATGCCATCACGCTTGAGCGCGGTGCGGTAACGCTGTGCGAATTTGTAGTAGGCGCCACTTTCGCCGCCGGTAGTGATGATGATGCTTTTTGGCGGTGCAGGCTGGATAAAGCGCGAGGTGATATAAAACGCCACGGCGATCAGCAGCAGCGCGGGCGCTATGATAATCAGCCACTCGCGCCATGCGGCGCGTTCGAGCGGCGGGCGTTTAAAGCGGGGACGTTTCAGGGCCATGATGGCCGGATTATAGCCGCCGGGCGCGCGATCGTACGCGACTCGATCAGCTGAAAAACCAGCGCCGGCAAAGTACCCAGGTGAGCCAGGCCGCGGCAATCCACAGTGCTATGACCATGACCGCGCCCAACACGTTGCGCGGCTTGCCGTGTCTTGCCGCAAGCCATTGCCCGGCCTTGTCGCGGCATTCCGCGAGTACGGGGGCGGGAATGAATTTGAGCGTGAGCCAAATGCCGATGGGCAGCAAAATGGCGTCGTCGAGCAACCCCAATACCGGAATGAAATCGGGAATCAGATCAATTGGGCTGAAGGCGTAGGCCACCACGCCGATGGCCAGCAGCCGGGCGACAAGCGGTGTGCGCGGATCGCGATAACAAAACCACAAGGTGACGGCTTCGCGTTTGAGCAACTTCGCCCATTGCAGCAACCGTTTAATCATAAGTATTTGTTTTTAAACAATTTTTCCATAAAGGTCGTGAGCGTCTGCACGGGTGATTTTGACTTGCGCGAAGTCGCCGGGTTTGAGCATTGTGGCCTTGCCGGCGCCTTCAATAAAAACATAGCCGTCGATTTCGGGCGCGTCGGCACTGCTGCGTGCGACAGCCTGCTTTTTATCACCGTGGTTGATTTCGTCAACCAGTACCCTGAGGGTCTGCCCGACTTTTTTCTTCAAGCGCGCTTTGCTGATCTTTTCCTGATGCTGCATGAAGCGGGTGCGGCGCTCTTCGCGCACGTCGTCTGGCACGGGGTTGGGCAGTGCATTGGCGGTGGCGCCCTCCAC
>SYEN01000576.1 GCA_005800795.1 Burkholderiales bacterium
CAATTCCTAATTCATCTAAAGTTGATTCGTCAGCATTAAGAGCGGCTGGAGCGCGAATACGGCATGTCGTTAATTACCACCGCACCGACGGTGGTATATCAAGTGTTGCTGGCGGATGGCGAGGTGATCGAGATTGAAAATCCCTCACGGTTGCCCGACGCGTCCAAGGTACAGGAAATTCGTGAGCCGATCATCAAGGCCTCGATTCTGGTGCCACAGGAATACGTGGGGGTGGTGATTACGCTGTGCACGCAAAAACGCGGCGCGCAAAAGAACATGCAATACATGGGCCGGCAGGTGATGCTGACCTATGAACTGCCGTTGAACGAAGTGGTAATGGATTTTTTCGACAAGCTCAAGTCGGTGTCAAGCGGCTATGCGTCGCTCGATTATGATTTTTTGGAATACCGCGCCGGCGACATGATCAAGCTGGATATTCTGATCAACGGCGAAAAGGTCGATGCCTTGTCGCTGATCGTGCACCGTGAAAATTCGCAATACCGGGGCCGTGATCTGGTGACGCGCATGCGTGGGCTGATTCCGCGCCAGATGTTCGACATCGCCGTGCAGGCTGCCATTGGCTCGCATATCATTGCGCGAGAGACGGTCAAGGCGCTGCGCAAAAACGTGCTGGCCAAGTGCTATGGTGGCGATATTTCGCGCAAGCGAAAACTCCTTGAAAAACAAAAGGCTGGCAAAAAGCGTATGAAGCAGGTGGGCAATGTGGAAATTCCGCAAGAGGCGTTTCTGGCGATTTTGCAGGTGGATAAATAGCTTTAGTTGTGTTGAGCGCATGCAAACGGTGGTGTTGAAATGAATTTTGCTCTAATCATGTTTGTGTTGTTGGTGATTACCGGTGTTGTGACACTGGCCGAGATGTATTTTTTCCGTGCACGGCGCGAGGCTGCTGCTGCTGCTGCTGTGGCTTCATTGGAAGCGCAAGCCGGCCCAGCTGAATTGCCGGCAGAGAAAGAAAAGCTGGAGGCCACGCGTGATGAAGTGCGTGATTCGCACTTGAAGCAACCGTGGTGGATCGAATATCCGGTGAGTTTCTTTCCGGTGATCCTGATCGTGTTTTTGCTACGCTCGTTTCTGGTGGAGCCGTTCAAGATTCCGTCGGGTTCCATGCTGCCAACGTTGCTGGTTGGAGATTTCATACTGGTTAACAAATTCACCTACGGCGTACGCATTCCCATTATCAACAAGAAAATCGTCGATCTGAATGATCCGAAGCGTGGTGACGTGATGGTATTTCGTTATCCCGAAGATACCTCGCTGGACTACATCAAGCGGGTTGTAGCGACACCTGGCGACACGATTGAATACCGGGACAAGTTATTGGTGGTTAACGGTGTCGTAGCCAAACTCGGGGAGAAGGGGGACTACAATTACGTTGAAGGTGGACTTAATTTCGTTTCCACGAAACGTCAGGTGGAAGTTTTCGATGGCAAGGAACACGCAATCATCGTGCAACCGGACATGCCGCCATTGCATCTGGGCGGTGTTAAGCAGTTTCCGTTTCGCGACAATTGTGTCTACAATGAAAACGGATTTACCTGCAAGGTGCCTGCCGGGCATTACTTCATGATGGGCGATAATCGCGATAGCAGCAGCGACAGCCGTTACTGGGGATTTGTGCCGGATCGCAATGTTGTCGGGAAGGCATTCATGATATGGTGGAATTTTGACGAACTGAAGCGCATTGGCGAATCGATACGCTGATGCACGATTTGGAAAATTGACGCATGGCGAACAATCAAGATCAACTTGGTATACGGGAGACAGCGATGAGCATAAACAGGCAAGCCGGCGTATCGTTCTCAGGGTTTCTGATGTGGTGCATTATCTTTGCATTTGGCGCATTGCTGGGGATGAAGCTCGGCCCAGCTTATGTAGAAGACCAGACCATACAAAAGCACTTCCGTACGCTCGCCAAGGATTCCTCGTTAGCCAGCGGCAACCGGCGTGAAATCGAGGCGGCCTTTACCAAGCGCGCGGACATCGACCGCGTTGAGGTCATCACACCCAAAGACATTGTTGTCACCAAGGTAGACGATGGAATCACATTAAGCGCCAGTTACACCACGCGTATTCCGCTCTTCTACAATATCAATGCCTGCCTGGATTTCAATCCGTCTTCGAAGTGATTGCGGTTGCCTGACGGTGATATCCGCTTCGCGCGCTAAACGGGATCCGGCCTCGCGGCAAGCGTCATGAATTTGGAAGGCGTGCAGCAACGCATCGGGTACTGGTTCAAGGATAGCGGCTTATTGCATCGGGCGCTGACGCACCGCAGTTTCAGTGCCGTTAATAACGAGCGGCTTGAGTTTCTCGGTGACAGCGTGGTGAACTGCGCCGTGGCGCTCGCGCTCTACGAAAAATTTCCCGGCCTGCCCGAAGGCGAATTGTCGCGATTGCGCGCCAGTCTGGTCAGTCAGCCCGCGCTTGCGGCGTTGGCGGAGGAGCTTGATCTGGGCAGTCATTTGGCGTTGGGTGAAGGCGAAATCAAGAGCGGTGGCGCGCGGCGACCGTCTATCCTTTCCGATGCGCTGGAAGCCGTGCTGGGAGCCGTGCTACTGGATGGCGGCTTTGATACCGCACGCAAGGTGATGCAGGGTATATTCAAGACGCCGCTGGATGGCGTTAATCCGGATACCACCGGCAAGGACGCCAAGACGTTGTTACAGGAGCTTCTGCAAAAAAAGCGTTTGGCGCTGCCCAACTATTCGGTCTCAGCGATCCGTGGCGAGGCGCACGAGCAGGAATTCGAGGTGGAATGCGTGATTGAACCGCTAGATATACGCTGTTCCGGCAAGGGCAGCAGCCGCCGCCGCGCCGAGCAGGAAGCGGCAAGAATCGCCTATGTGCGCGCATCGAACGCATGAGTGATCTTGCCCCGGTGCTTCCTGCTCGCAGCGGTTTTGTCGCCATCATTGGCCGACCCAACGCGGGCAAATCCACGTTGCTCAATGCGCTTATAGGTCAGAAAATCAGCATTACTTCGCGCCGACCGCAGACCACGAGGCAAAACATCGCGGGTATTTTGACCACCGGCGATGCTCAATTGGTATTTCTCGACACGCCCGGTTTTCAGACGCAATACCACACCGGTTTGACCAAGGCGATGGATCGCGGCTTCAAAAATGCGCTGTCTGAAGCGAACGTTGTGCTGTGGTTGATCGACGTCACGGCGCGCGAACACATCGATCCGCAAATCCATGCGCGGCTGGCGGGCGCCGCCGTGCCGGTGGTGATCGCGCTCAACAAGATCGATAAAATAGATAATAAAAATCAAATACTTACGTTCATTCAAGCATTGGACGCGGCCTATCATCCAGCGGCAATCGTGCCGATTTCTGCGCAGAACCGCTTACAACTGAATACGCTGCTGCAGGCGTTGACGCCCCTATTGCCCGAGCGGGAGTTTCTCTATCCCAGCGACGACGTCACGACCGCTAGCGTGCGCGTACTGGCGGCCGAAATGATCCGCGAAAAACTGTTTCGCCTGCTGGGGCAGGAGCTGCCGTACTCGACAGCGGTGGAAATCGAAACCTTCGAGGAGAAGCCCGCACTGACACGCATCCGTGCGGTGATTCTCGTCGACAAGCCCGGCCAGAAGGCCATCGTCATTGGCAAGGGTGGAGAAAAATTGAAGGAAATCGGTACTGCCGCACGCAAAGATATTGAAAAGCTGATCGGCGGCAAGGTGTTTCTGGAGCTGTGGGTAAAGGTCAAGCAAAGCTGGGCCGACGACCGCCGCACGCTCGACCGGCTAGGCTTGTCGTAAAGCCCTGTTGATGCATTGCTGATCCGGCGATGGCAGCCAAGAGTGTCAGACATAAGGAGCAGCCCGGTTATGTGCTGCACAGTTATCCGTATCAGGAAACCAGTCTGATCGTCGAAGTGTTCACGCGCGAATTCGGGCGTGTGGCGATGGTGGCTAAGGGCGCAAAGCGTCCGCAATCACCGCTGCGCAGCGTGCTGATGCCGTTTCACGCGCTGACGCTCGACTGGTCGGGCCGAGCCGATCTGAAAACCTTGCGCACGGCGGAATGGCGCGGTGCATTCCGCCTGCTCACCGGCCGTGCCCTGATCTGCGGTTTTTATCTGAATGAACTGTTGTTGAAGCTGTTGCATCGCGACGACGCGCACGATGCGCTTTTCGATGCCTATGAACAAACCTTGCAGGCGTTGCTCGATGGCGGCGCTCACGCTGTGGTGCTGCGCTGTTTTGAGAAGCGATTGCTTGGTGAGCTGGGCTACGCGCTCTTGCTCGATCGTGACGCCGAGACCTTGCAGCCGTTGCATCCCAATCGCCGCTACCAATACATCATTGACCGCGGCCCGGTGCCTTCGATGCAGTCGCAAAACGGGTTAGAATTGTTTGGACAAACGCTGATCGACATGGACGCAGACAACTACGCTTCTCCCGTAACCCAGCAGCAAAGCAAGAGCCTGATGCGGCATCTGATTGGCCACTATCTCGGCCATCAAACGCTGCACAGCCGCCAGTTACTGATTGATTTGCAGGATCTGTAATGCGCTTTTTCTGACAACATGGCCATGACCCGCCTGAGCGTTAACCTCAACAAAGTCGCCCTGCTGCGCAACGCGCGCAAGTTGTGCATCCCCAGTGTGACCGGTTTCGGCGTGATTGCGCTGGAAGCCGGCGCGCGCGGGCTGACGGTGCATCCGCGCCCGGACGAGCGCCACATCCGCCCGCACGATGTTTTCGATCTGGCGGAACAGCTTAAATCGCATCCCGGTATCGAATACAACATCGAAGGCAATCCTTTTGAGAATCTGCTCGATTACGCGCGCAAGGTCAGGCCCCATCAGTGCACGCTGGTGCCGGATGATCCAGGACAATTTACCTCTGATCACGGTTGGGATCTCGCTAAGGACGCCGCACGGCTGAAGCCGATTATTGCGGAGATGAAATTGCTGGGCGTGCGGGTCAGCCTCTTCATGGATGCCGAGCCGGGACAGATGAAACGGGCCGCTGCTGTTGGCGCAGATTGTGTCGAGTTGTACACCGAGCCGTACGCCGCCGCGCACGCGTCAGGTGATTATGCGGCAGTGCTTGCGCGCTTTGCCGAAGCCGCCAAAGCCGCGCGCGATGCAGGCTTGCGGGTGAATGCCGGACACGATCTGAATATTCCGAATCTCACGCCACTCATCGCAGCCTGTAAGCCGGTGGCAGAGGTTTCCATCGGTCACGCGCTGACGGCGGACGCGCTGCAGATGGGTTTTGCCAACGCCGTGCGCGCCTATATCGCGGCGATTGAACTGGGCGAGCGCGCATTATGATTTTCGGTATTGGCGTTGATCTGGTGGAAACACCGCGTATAGAGCGGTTGTTGCAGCAATACGGCGAACGTTTCGCGCGTCGTGTACTGACCGAAGTGGAATGGCCGGGTTATGAAAAAACGCGCAATCCCGTGTATTTCATTGCCAACCGTTTTGCTGCCAAGGAAGCGTTTTCCAAGGCGATGGGCACCGGGTTTCGTTATCCGGTTACACTGCAAAATATCAGTGTGGCGCAAAATAAAGCGGGCAAGCCGTACTATGTATTGAGCGACGCACTCACTGCAGTGATGGATCAGCAGGAAATCCGCGGCCATCATCTGACCATCAGCGACGAGCGAAGTATGGCGTGTGCGGTGGCGGTGTTGGAAAAGTGAGCTGTCAAACCAGGCTGCAAAACGAGAAGAAAATAGTGAATAAAAACAATAACTTACAACTAGGCCCTGTGATGCTCGACGTGCTGGGCACAACGCTTACCGATGCCGATCGCCAGCGCCTGCTGCATCCGCTGACCGGCGGTGTGATTCTGTTCGCGCGCAATTTCGAATCGCCCGTGCAACTCGCAAAACTCACCGCCGAAATACACGCGTTGCGTACGCCGGCACTGCTGATCGCGGTGGATCACGAAGGCGGGCGCGTGCA
>SYEN01000577.1 GCA_005800795.1 Burkholderiales bacterium
CCGGGCGGGCGCTCGATCATTGCCATGGCGTCGGCGACACCCGACGGCAAATATTCGCGCATCGTGGCATCGTTGAAGGGCGCGCCGGTGACCACTGCGCGTGCGGACGTGGATTTGATCATCACCGAGTACGGCGTGGCGGATTTGCGCGGTGCGTCGATGCGTGAACGTGCGAAGCGGCTGACGGCGATTGCGCATCCCGATTTTCGGGAACAATTGGCGGCGGCGGGTTGAGAGTGGCAGAGAATGTAATGCGTGCAGGATTTAGAATTATGAATAAATATAAATACTTACGAAAATTCTGGATGCCGGTCGCCGTTGTCCTTTCCGCCGCCGCCGCCGCTTCGTTTGCGCAAGCGCAGACCTATCCTGCCAAGCCCGTGCGGTTGGTCGTGGGTTTCGCGCCTGGTGGCAGTACTGATGTTGTTGCGCGGCTGCTGTCACGGAAGCTGTCGGACAGCATGGGCCAGACGTTTGTGGTGGAAAATCGCGCGGGTGCGTCTTCGAACATTTCCGCACAAACCGTGGCACGCGCACCTGCCGATGGTCTGACGCTGCTTTACGCCACCAGCACGCTGGCGGTGAATGTGAGTCTGTTCAATACGCTGCCGTTTGACATTCAGAAGGATTTTGCGGCGGTCGGACCAGTGGTGGATATTCCCAGTTTCCTTACCGTGCACTCGTCGTTGCCGGTAAAAACCGTCAAGGAGCTCGTTGCGCTGGCCAAGTCGCGCCCTGGCGACCTGACCTATGCCTCGGCGGGCAGCGGCAGTGCCACGCACCTGGCGACCGAGCTTTTCAAATCCGTCGCCGGCATCAACCTCGTTCACGTGCCCTACAAGGGCGCGGGGCCGGCCACCACAGACTTTCTCGGCGGCCACGTGCAGATCCAGTTCATCTTCAATGCCGAGCAGGTAAAGTCGCACGCCAAGGCAGGCAGGCTGCGTGCGCTCGCCATAACCACCCGCCAGCGTGTCGCCGATTTTCCCGCATTGCCGACCATGATCGAAGCCGGTGTGCCGAACTACGAAGCCAGTGTGTGGAATGGGGTGCTCGCCCCCGCCGGCACGCCGCGAGACATCGTCACGCGGCTCAACTCGCAGATCGTGCAGGCCGTGAAGGAAATCACGCCCGCGCTGACGGAAATCGGCGCGTATCCGATGACTGCAACGCCCGATGAATTCGCTGCCTTCGTGCGCACCGAAATCGGCAAATGGGCGAAGGTGGTCAAGCTGTCAGGCGCGCGGGCCGACTGAGAAAATTCCTGGGACGACATCTTGAGCACCACCAACCTGCATCACATGCAATCCAAAAACTCCGGCGAGCCGGATGCGGCTATTGCCATTGCCGCGCATCTGGCAAGAACCCGCTATGAGGATTTGCCGGCGAGCGTGGTGGACGCCGCCAAGTCATCGATTCTTGACACACTGGGCTGTGTGCTGGCAGGCACGCCGTGTGAAGATGTAGTGGCCATCCGTAAAGTCGCTGGCGCCTGGGGCGGGCGCGCGAGCAGCACGCTGATCGGTAGTGGCGGCGTGAAGTTGCCCGCCGCCAGCGCGGTGCTCGGTAACGGCGCAGCGATACACCAGTTTGATTTTGACGACACGCACGACGTGGCCGTGATGCACCCTTCGTCGGCGAGCCTGATGCCCGCGCTGGCGCTGGCGGAACAGTTGGGAAATGCCGGCGGTAAGGCGGTGATTGCGGCGGTGGCGCTGGCGAACGATTTGTCGAGCCGGGTCGGTCTTGCCACCACCGGCCGCATGTGGAACCACCCGTGGTTTCGCGCGCCGGTGATCGGCCTTTTCGGCGCGACGGCGGCGGCGGCCAAAGTCATGGGCGCGAGCGAGCAACAGCATCTGCACGCGCTGGGCCTCACGCTGCCACAGGTCAGCGGCACTTGGGCGAGCCTGCATCACAAGGGCTCCAGCGTGCGTTCGATCCGCGATGGCCTCGCGTATAGAAACGGGGTGCTGGCGGCAGAACTGGCGATGAACGGCCTACGCGGTGACAGCGAGGTGTTCGATGGCCCGTACGGTTTTTATAACGCGTTTTTTCGCGGTGACTATGAGCGCGCCACGTTGCTGGAAGACCTCGGTGAGCGTTACGAAACCGAACGCATTTCGCTTAAGCCCTGGCCCTGCATACGCCATTTGCACACCGCGTTGACGGCCGTGCTCGAGTTGATGACGAAACACGATCTTGCCTTCGACGGCATCCAGTCAGTGATGTTGCATCTGGGGCATATCAACGTCGATCGCTGCCGCCCGGTGGCGCTGGGCAGCGTGCCGGAAAATCACATCGACCTCGCGGGCAATATGCACTTTGCCGTGGCCGCCGCGATACGCCATCGCGGCATACCGCTGGCGCTGTATCACGATACCGCACTGGCGGATGACGTCATCACCCGCGCCATGCCCAAAGTGCAATGGCAATACGACGCGGCGCTCGATGGGCACACTTTTGAAGCTACCCGCGTGGAAATGACCCTGACCAACGGGCAGATATTGGCGGCTCGCTGCGACGTGGCACTGGGCCATCCCGGCAACCCGATGAGCGCTGGTCAACGCATCGGCAAATTCGTCGATTGTGCCGCGGCTGCGGCCACGCCGATTGAAAAGCGCGAGGCGCTGCAGATCGTCGATACGGTGGCACAACTCGATAAACTCGCCACCATTGAACCGTTGATGAGGCTGCTGGCATGAGTACTGCACCTGACGATGTGTTGCTTGAGACCCTTGAGGAAGGTGTCGTTCAACTACGGCTAAATCGCCCGGAGCGCATGAATGCGCTTGGTCATGCCATGAGCGAACGCCTTCTGGCCGCCGTGCAAAGTGCGCTGGCCGCCAGGGCGCGCGTGATCCTCGTGCGAGGCACCGGCAAGTCGTTTTGCGCGGGTGCTGACCTTAAGGAGCGCCGCGACATGAATGCCGGGCAACGCGCCGCTCACAACACGGCGATCAACGCGTTCCTCAATGCATTGGCCAGCGCACCGGTACCGACCATCGCGGTGATCAACGGCCTCGCGCTCGGTGGCG
>SYEN01000578.1 GCA_005800795.1 Burkholderiales bacterium
AGCGATTTCCACCAGCTTCTCCATCATCCTGCATTATCCCGGCGTCGCCATGCCGGAAAAGCTCGGCTCGCAGCTGTTTATCGGTGATAACACGTTTTATATCGCCATGATGCTGGCGGCCTTCACGATTTTATTCGGCACGCGCCACCTCGATACCAGCGAGCGTCACGAGGGGCTGGTCGCAGCCATCGCCTTTGAGTCGGTAGTCAAGTTGGTGGCGTTTCTTGCCGTGGGCCTGTTTGTCACCTACGGCATTTACAACGGTTTTGCCGATATTTTTGAGCGCGCTGCGCAAGATCCAAAAATGCATGCGCTGCTCACGCTCGGCGGCGAATCCGGCAGCTATGGCTCGTGGGCATCGCTGACTGTGTTGTCGATGTTCGCGATCCTGTTTCTGCCACGCCAATTTCAGGTGGCGGTGGTGGAAAATGTCGACGAGCGCCATCTGAACAAAGCCATTTGGCTATTCCCATTGTATTTGCTGGCGATCAATATTTTCGTGCTTCCGATAGCGCTCGGCGGCCTGCTGTATTTTCCGTCGGGCGGCGTGGATGCCGACACCTTTGTACTGACGCTGCCGATCGCGGAAAAACAGGCGGCCATTGCCATGCTCGCGTTCATCGGCGGCCTGTCGGCGGCCACCGGCATGGTGATTGTCGAAACTATCGCGCTATCAACCATGGTGTGCAACGACCTGGTGATGCCGCTGCTGCTGAGACTGCGCGGCCTGCGGCTCACCGAGCGGCGCGACTTGTCGCGCCTGTTGCTCGCCATACGGCGCGGCGCCATCGTCGGCATTCTGATGCTGGGCTACGTGTATTTCTATCTGGCTGGTGAAGCATATGCCCTGGTTTCCATCGGGCTCATTTCGTTTTCGGCAGTGGCGCAATTCGCCCCCGCAATCATTCTCGGCCTGTTCTGGAAAGGCGGCACGCGGCAAGGCGCAATTTGGGGCTTGTCCGCAGGTTTCGCGGTTTGGGCCTACACGGTGCTACTGCCGTCGTTCGCCAAGTCGGGCTGGTTGCCAGTGACGTTTTTGTCGCAGGGCCTGTGGGGCATTGAATTACTCAAACCCCAACAATTGTTCGGCCTGCAAGGCCTGGATGAAATTTCACACTGCCTGTTCTGGAGCTTGCTCGCCAATACCGGCCTGTATGTTGCGCTGTCGCTGGCCCGAACCGCGGACGCCGCTGAACATGCACAAGCCACGCTGTTCGTCGACGCGTCACGCCACGCGCCCGTCTCCGGTTCGCGCTTCTGGCGCGGCAGCGCCTCGGTCAATGATTTGCTGACGCTGCTCGGCCGCTTTCTCGGGCCCGACCGCGCTCGCGAGGCGCTTGCGGCTTACGCGCATGCGCGCGGCGTGTCCGGCATCGCCGCCATCCCGCCCGATGCGAATACCGTGCATCATGCCGAGTCGCTGCTCACCGGTGCCATCGGCAGCGCCAGCGCGCGGGTGATGATCGCCTCGGTGGTGGACGAAGAACCGCTCGGCATCGGCGAAGTCATGCACATCATCGACGAGGCCTCCCAGGTGCTTGCCTATAGCCGCCAGCTTGAAGCGCAATCGCGCGAGCTCGAGGCCGCCACCAACGATCTGCGCAGCGCCAATCTGCGGCTTACCGAACTCGATCAACTGAAAAACGATTTCATTTCGACGGTCACACACGAACTGCGCACACCGCTCACCTCGATTCGTGCTTTCTCGGAAATCCTGCGCGACAACCCGGCGCTTGATTCTGCTCAGCGCGAGAATTTTCTCGGCATCATCATTCGTGAGTCCGAGCGGTTGACGCGCCTCATCAATCAAGTGCTCGATCTCGCCAAACTCGAATCCGGCGGCGGCGAGTGGCAGGCCATACAATTTGATTTGCGCGAGCTGATCGATGAATCGCTGCGTGCCACCAGTCAATTGTTCAAGGACAACAACATAACCGTCGCGGCAGCACTTTCCGGCGCCGCGCCGGAAATCATCACCGACCGCGACCGCGTGATGCAGGTGATGCAGAATTTGCTGTCGAACGCTGCAAAATTCTGCAAGCCGGGCGAGGGTCGAGTCACCGTGACCCTGACGCAGGTTCATGGCGCGCTGCGCATCGATGTCGTCGACAACGGCTCGGGCATCAGCGCCGAAGATCAGACCGTGATATTTGATAAATTCCGTCAGGCTGGCGACGCGCTTACCGACAAACCCAAGGGCAGCGGTTTGGGACTCGCCATCTGCAAGCAGATTGTCGAACACCTCGGCGGAAAACTGTGGGTGACTAGCGCGCCGGGCGCGGGCGCAACCTTTTCGTTCACTCTCCCACTACCCGTTGCGCGTCCGTGAAACAGCGTGTACTGATCGTCGAAGATGATCATAACATATTGATTTAATTACGTTTTTTGTTAAGCAATGCCGGTTACGAAGTCATCACTGCCAGCGACGGCGTACTCGGCTGGGCTGCGCTGGAAGACCTCAAACCCGAACTCGCCGTGTTCGACATCATGCTGCCCGGGCTGGATGGCTACGAACTGTGCCGCCGCGTTCGTGCTGCACCGATGTTGGAGGGGGTCAAAGTGCTGATCCTTAGCGCACGCGGCCTCGACGCGGAAGTCGCCAGGGGCCTGCAACTCGGCGCCGATGCTTATCTGCGCAAACCGTTTGGGACGCGGGAGCTTCTGGAGACGATTAAGAGCTTGCTGGAAGAAAGAAAATAACAGCCACAAATTTATTCCTCAAAGTGCGCCGGCTGCATATCAGCGACTGCCTCCACTGTCTACTGCGGCTTGATTCCCACAGCCCGAATCAACTTACCCAGCCTCTCGGTCTCACGCCGCACGTGCTCGCCGAATTTCTCCGGCGTACCACCGACACCCGTGCCGCCGCGAGACTGGATGCCTTTGCTCACCGTGGGCGAGACCAGCGCCTTGTTGATTTCCTCGTTGAGCCGCAAGATGACAGCACGCGGCACGCCGGCGGAAACAGCCATGCCTGTCCAGCCTGTGAGTTCATAGCCCGGCAGGCCGGATTCGTCGAGTGTGGGCAGTTCCGGCAGCACGGTGGAGCGTTTGAGCGAGGTGACTGCCAGCGCACGCAAGCGCCCTGCCCGCACCAGCGGCAGTATCGAGGCCATGTTGTCGCACAGAATATCAATTTGCCCGCCGATGAGATCCGTGACTGCCTGTTGCGTGCCCTTGTATGGCACGTGCTGAATCTGCGTGCCGGTCATGCTCTTGAACAGCTCCATCGAAAGGTGTGGAGTCGCACCGACGCCCGAGCTGCCGAAAGTCAGCTTACCGGGGTTTGCTCGCACCTGATCCAGTAGTTCCTTGACCGAACGTGCGGGCGCTGACTGTGACACGGTAAGGATGTTCAGGCCTGAAAAATACTGGATGACCGGTTGAAAGTCTCTGAAAAAATCATACGGCAACTTGCTGTACAGACTGGGATTGGTGGCAATCAGATTCGAGATATAGGCAAACGTGTAGCCATCCGGGGTGGCACGGGCCAACATTTCATAGCCGAGAATACCGCTGGCGCCGGGGCGATTTTCGACCACCACCTGCTGGCCTAATTGCTTGGTGAGTTCCGCCGCCAGTTCGCGCGCATTGATATCGGGGCTGCCACCCGGCGCCGAGGGTACGACGAGGCGCAGCGGGCGCGAGGGATAAGCTTGCGCGGCAACGGACAAAGGCATCCCCGCTGCAGCCAGTGCGACAAATACCAGGGTTCGAAAATTCCGTGCGTGACCGGTCATGCGTTTCTCCAGGATTTTGCCAAAAATGATTTCACTTACAGGCCGCCGCTGGACCTTTAACCCACATGATCAATGACATACCCGCGTCCGTAATGCGTGCGAACTTCAACGCCTGCACCGGTGAGTTTCTTGCGCACGCGATGGATATAAACCTCGATGGCGTTGTGGCTGACTTCCTTGTCGTAGTTGTAAAGTTGCTCGACAAGCTGCTCCTTGCTCACCACGCGGCCGAAGCGATTCAGCAGCACTTCCAGCACCCCGGCTTCGTGTAGTGACAGCGGCAGCGGCTTGCCCGCGACGCTGGCCACCCGTCCGACGGTATCGAAGCTCAATTCACCATACTGCAACGTTGGCGTGGCCACACCGGCACTGCGCCGCAGCAGGGCGCGCACGCGCGCCTGCAACTCGCTCAGGCTGAATGGCTTGACCAGATAGTCATCAGCACCCAGATCAAGCCCCGCGACTTTTTCTTCTGGCTCCTCGCGCCCTGACAAAATCAGCACCGGCAGCGTGGTGTTGCGTTTGCGCAGACGGCGCAGCACTTCCAGACCATCGAGCTTGGGCAGCCCCAGATCAAGGATCAGCAAGCCGAAGCCCTCCCCCTTTAGCGCCTCGTCTGCGGCCAGACCGTGACCGACGTGATCCACGGCATAACCCGCCTGAGTCAGCGTAAAGCGCAACGCTTCCGATAGAGCCCCATCATCCTCGGCGATCAATATTCGCACCGTACTCCCCCTCAACAATTGCGACCGCATTGTTGTGCCGCAACAAAAATTACACAGGCCGATACGTCAGTAAGTATTTGTTTTTATTGATCTATTTTTACAGCATCGCTTGGTGCCACTGCTCGCGATTATTACAAAAGTTCAGGATTTTGTAAGTTACTTCAATTACGATCAAACCGCTATAGGTGGTATGTCTGGCGTGTCGCGGGTATTTTACGTTGTTGCGCGATTACGTTATGTGCCAGCAGATGCGAAGCTCCAACAATAATGTATGCATTTTGGCTTCGCACCGCATTTATGTTTAACCGCTTATCTATTAAGTCAATCAAGGAGGGGCCTGTGCAGCCTAGCGCAAAACACCAGGAATACTGGCGAAAAAATCTTTTCATAACGACGATTCTGCTTGCCGTATGGTTTGTCGTTACGTTTGTCGAGGGCTGGTATGCCCGCGAACTCAACAGCATCACGTTCCTCGGCTTCCCGCTCGGTTTTTACATGTCGGCGCAAGGGTCGCTGGCGATTTACGTTGCCATCATCGGCGTCTACGCCCTCTACATGAAAAAGCTCGACAAAGAGTACGGCGTCGATGAAGGAGATTCCCAATGAGCCAAGCCGTCTCCAACAGCGCGTTCAATTCGCAGCTGAAAAAATACTACACGTTTTATACGGGCGGATTCATCGCTTTCCTGATTTTCATCGCGATTGCCGAGCAAATGGGCATGTCGCGCGCGATGATCGGCTACATCTTCCTCGCCGCCACCATCGGCCTTTACGCCGGCATCGGCATTATGAGCCGCACGTCGGAAGTATCCGAGTACTACGTCGCGGGCCGCCGCGTGCCAGCACTGTTTAACGGCATGGCGACGGGTGCGGACTGGATGAGCGCGGCGTCGTTCATCGGCATGGCTGGTACGCTGTATCTGTCGGGCTTTGACGGCCTTGCGTTCGTGATGGGCTGGACAGGCGGTTACTGTCTGGTGGCCTTCTTGCTGGCGCCGTATCTGCGCAAATTCGGCCAGTTCACCATCCCGGATTTTCTCGGCGAACGTTACGGTGGCAACATCATCCGCTCCATCGGCATCATCGCCGCGATCACATGCTCCTTCGTCTACGTTGTGGCGCAAATCTATGGCGTAGGTTTGATTACCAGCCGCTTCACGGGTCTGGAATTCGGTGTGGGAGTGTACGTGGGCCTCGCCGGCATTCTGGTGTGCTCGATGCTCGGCGGCATGAAAGCTGTGACCTGGACACAGGTGGCGCAATACATCATTCTCATCATCGCCTATCTCACGCCCGTAGTCTGGCTGGGCATCAAGCACACGGGTATACCCGTGCCGCAGGTGGCTTACGGCCCGGTGCTGCAGAAAGTAGGCGAATTGGAAAAGAAATTCACAAGCGATCCCAAAGAGATCGAAGTGCGTAATATTTTCAAGGATCGCGCCGCCACCGCCAACGCCGGCCTGAAAGACCCGGCCAAAGGCTACGCCGACGGTAAAGCCAAGCTCGAAAAAGCCGTAGCCGACGCCAAAGCAGCCGAGCCAGTGGATGCCGCAAAGGTTGCCGCCGCCGAAAAAGCACTGGCCGGTTACTTCAAGGATGAAGCTGCTGCCAAGGCGCAATGGAACAAGGACAAGGGTCTTACCGCACGCGCAGCGCCCCCGCGCCCGCATGCTGACCCGTACCCCGGCAAGGATGAAAACGCGCGCTTCACCGCAAAGCTTAACTTCCTTGGCATCGTGTTCTGCATGATGTTCGGCACTGCCGCATTGCCCCACATTCTGATGCGTTACTACACCACGCCCAGCGTGCAGCAGGCGCGTGTGTCGGTGTTCTGGTCGCTGTTCTTCATCTTCCTGCTGTACTTCACCGCGCCGTGCCTGGCGGTGCTGGCCAAGTTCGACGTCTACAGCAATCTGGTCGGCAGCAGTTTCGCCTCGTTACCCGCTTGGGCGGCGGCATGGGCGAAGGTCGATCCAACCTTGCTCAACATCACCGATATCAACAAGGACGGTATTGTGCAGCTCGCTGAAATCGTGATCGGTGGCGACTTGATTGTGCTGGCAACGCCGGAAATCGCAGGCCTGCCGTATGTCGTATCGGGCCTTGTGGCTGCCGGTGGTCTGGCGGCGGCGCTGTCTACGGCAGATGGCCTGCTGTTAACGATTGCCAATGCTCTGTCACATGACCTCTACTACAAAATGATCGACCCGCAAGCAACCACGCAAAAACGCGTGACCATTTCCAAGGTGTTGCTGATCGTGGTGGCCATCGTAGCGGCTTATGTCACCTCACTTAAACCCGGCGACATCTTGTTCTTGGTCGGCGCGGCATTCTCGCTGGCAGCTTCGGCCTTCTTCCCGCCGCTGGTCATGGGCGTGTTCTGGAAACGTGCCAACAAATGGGGCGCCATAGTCGGCATGCTGGCCGGATTGAGCGTATGCATGTATTACATGCTGCGCACTTATCCGTTCTTCACCAACATGGGTGTGCCGAAAATGGATCTGTGGTTTGGCCTAAACCCGATCTCGGCCGGTGTGTTTGGCCTGCCCGTAGGCCTGCTCACCATCTTCATTGTGAGCTTACTCACTGCGCCGCCCGACGAAAAGGTACAAGCGCTGGTGGAACACGTGCGTTACCCCAATCTAGTGGGCGACACACACGTTACTCAATCGTCGTAATTCGTCGTTCTGGCGACAAACAAGGCCCGCTTCGGCGGGCTTTGTTTTTGCACTACAATCTGCCTATGAACACTGATGCCTGGTGGCACTACCGTCGCGCGCGCTTTTTCCTGTTTTTCAACAAGCGGGACAAAGCCATTGCTGCGCTTAAAGACGTACTCACGGCAGATCCTGCAAACCTGCTGGCGGCGAATTCGCTGGGCTTTCAGTATGGCGAAAAAGGCGATTACGATCAGGCCGCTGCTCAGTTCGAGTCGGTGCTACACGCCAACCCGGCCGACGCCAACACCCAGTTCAACCTCGGCTACATCCGGCAAAAGCAAAATCGGCACGATGATGCCATTGCCCTCTTTGGGTCAGCGGTGAAAACCAGCCCTGCGCTCGACCGTGCGTGGTTCGGCCTTGGCATGTCGCAAGCTGCGCTTGATCAACGCGAAGCCGCCGTGCAATCGTTCGAGCGTGCGGCGAAGCTGCAACCGATGAACCCGCACGCGCTGTACGAGCTGGGCATGCAGCACCACGCGCTGGGCCAATCCGAAAAAGTGGCTGACGTCATCTACAAGTTGCAGCAATTCGACCCCAAGGCGACCGCACAACTCGTGCAGGCCACGCAACCCGCCCACCCCCCGCAAGCCAGGCAGAGCTGACGCCATGTACCAGCTGGTCATCATCCTCAAGGCCATCAATGAAATCGCCCTGTTGTCACTGCTGGCGCAAGGCGTGATGTTCCTCTTCGCGGGCGCCAAACGCGACAGTAACGTGATTTACTTTATTTTCAAAACCATCACCTCGCCGGTGATGAAACTGGCCCGCGCCATCACGCCGCGCTTCGTGATCGATCAGCACATCGGCTTTGTCGCGCTGTTTATCCTGCTGGTGGCCGAAGTGCTGCTGATCGCGGCAAAGATTTATTTCCATCTGGAAGCGGTTGGCTCGCGCTGAAAAGTCTGGCGTGTAAAGGGAAATGGGTGGCTATCTGTTAAAATCCAGCCTCCCGGAGAGATGGATGAGTGGTTTAAGTCGCACGCCTGGAAAGCGTGTGTACGGTGAAAGCC
>SYEN01000579.1 GCA_005800795.1 Burkholderiales bacterium
AGCGATTTATCGCATCCGCAAGGCGCGGCATCACCGCACCGGCGACAAGTGGTGCGTGTATCCCATGTACGCCTACGCGCATCCGATTGAAGACGCGCTGGAGCGCATTACGCACTCCATCTGCACGCTGGAGTTTGAAGACCAGCGCCCTTTTTATGACTGGCTGCTCGCCCAGCTGGCTGAAGGCGGGTTGCTCGCGCAGCCGCTGCCGCAGCAAATCGAATTCGCGCGGCTCAATCTCACCTATGTTGTGCTTTCCAAGCGGCGGTTAAGCCAGCTCGTTGCCGAAAAGCATGTCGAAGGCTGGGATGATCCTCGCCTGCCCACGCTGGCAGGCGCGCGCCGCCGCGGTTACACCGCCGGGGGATTCCGGTTGTTTGCCGACCGCATTGGCGTGTCCAAAGCGGATTCGTGGATCGACTACAGCGTACTCGAAGACTGCATGCGCGAGCATCTGAACGACTCTGCGGAGCGCCGCATTGCAGTGCTGGACCCGGTGAAACTCATCATCGATAACTACCCCGCCGAGCAGCAGGAAGACTGCTTCGCGCCCAATCATCCGCAAAAGCCGGAGCTCGGCAAGCGCATGGTGCCGCTCACGCGCGAACTGTGGATTGAGCGCGACGATTTCGCCGAAACACCGCCAAAAGGTTTTTTCCGCCTGTTTCCCGGCAACAGTGTGCGCCTGCGTTATGGTTACGTGGTGAAGTGCACCGGCTGCGACAAAGATGCGGCGGGACGCGTGACGGCCGTGCATTGCGATTACCTGCCCGGCACCAAGTCCGGTTCCGCTGGCGCTGATTCCGTGAAGGTCAAGGGCAACATTCACTGGGTCAGTGCCCGGCACGCGTACGCCGCGCCCGTCAGGCTCTACGACCGGCTGTTCAGGGCCGCACACCCCGGCGCGGGCGGTCAGGACTATTTGCTCGACCTGAATCCCGATTCCAGTAAGACCATCACCGCACAACTCGAATCTGCCCTGCAAGGCGCCAAACCCGAAGAATGCTTCCAATTTGAACGCCATGGGTATTTTGTCGCCGACCAGCGCGAATCCACACCCGGCGCACCAGTGTTCAATCGTGCAGTGACGTTGCGGGATTCGTGGAAGGCATGAAGCTAGCAGCGTTCGAGGCGATCTGCACCGCACTCAATGACGCACGTGTGAGATTTCTCGTCGCGGGCGGGTTGGCGGTCAACGCACACGGTTATCTGCGCCTTACCTATGATGTCGATCTGGTGGTTCAGCTTGACCCGAAGAACATTGCGGCGGCCTTCAAAGCACTAGCTACGCTGGGTTACCAGCCTTCGGTGCCAGTGACCGTCGCGCAATTTGCAGACATCAAGCAGCGCAAAGACTGGATCAAAAACAAGCACATGCAAGTACTGAATTTTCACGGGGGACGGCAACAGCAGATACCGGTGGATATGTTTGTTACCGAACCATTCGATTTCAATACCGAATACAAAGCAGCGATACGCGGGCGGCTTGCGCCGGGTCTAACCGTGCGCTTTGTGTCCATCCCCACGCTGATCAAAATGAAAAAACTTGCCAACAGGCCTAAGGATTTGGATGATATCGGCCACCTGCGCGCCATCGCCAAGACTAAGGAACGTTCGTGACCCGAAGGAACATCAGCAAAGACTGGGAAACTGCCACCTGGAAGGGTAGCCGCGCCGTGCAGTTGCAAGCAGCGCTTGCCATGACGCTGCGCCAACGTTTTGAAACGCTCGAATCACTGTCCGAACTCGCGCAACGGCTTGCCACTATGCCACGGCAGATGCCGCAAGTGCCGCGCACAAAAACACGCGGCAGCTCTATGTCCCGTACATCGCGTTGACATTGGAATTGCGGTTATAGTACCCCTTACTGACACTGCGTCTCGTCTCTGGAGAAACCCATGAACACCACCACCGCACCTGCCGCACCTGAAATCCTCGTGCCCAAACCCGACACCGCCGGCGGTTTGTCGTTCGTCGACAAGCGTTCGTTGCCGCGCGGCATGCGTAATTATCTGGCGTTGCAGGATTTCATCGACGCCGCGCGCAAGGTGTTGCCGCGCCCGATTTACGGTTACGTCACCGGTGGCGTTGAAAACAATATGTCGCTCAGAGGCAACCGTGACGTGTTTGAAGAAGTCGGCTTTGTACCCAAGCCGCTGGTGGATACCACACAACGCCATATGAAAGCCGAATTGCTGGGCCATACGTACAACGCACCGTTCGGCTTTGCACCGATGGGCGGCACCTCGATCGCCTCGTATCAGGGCGATCTGGTACTGGCGCGTGCCGCCGCGGGTGCCAACATTCCGATGATGATGAGTGGCGCGTCGCTGATGCGCATGGAAGACGTGCGCGCCGCCAGCAAGACCGCGATGTTTCAGGCGTATCTGCCGGGCGACGAGGATCGCATCAGCGAAACCTTCGAGCGCTGCGCCAAGGCGGGCTTCGAGACCATCGCTGTCACTGTCGACGTGCAGGTTGCCGCCAATCGCGAGAACAACGTGCGCGCCGGATACAACAATCCGTTGCGGCCCACACCGCAACTGGCGTGGGATTGCCTTTTGCGGCCGAAATGGCTGTTCGGTATGTTCCTGAAAACGCTGATCAAGGACGGCATGCCGCACGTCGAAAACATGGGGCCGCGTGTGCCGCTGATTTCGAAAACCGCGCTGCGCGGCTATGGCCGCCGCGACCGGCTCACCTGGCGACACGTCGCGCACATGCGCAAAATCTGGAAGGGCAAGCTGCTGTTGAAGGGTGTGCTGCACAAGGATGTGGTGCGCATGGCGCGCGACCATGGCGTTGACGGCGTGATGGTGTCCAATCACGGCGGACGGCAACTGGATGGCACGGTGTCGCCGCTGCGCGTACTGCCGGGTATCCGCGAGGCCGCGGGCGACAAAATGGCGGTCATCATGGACAGCGGCTTCCGGCGTGGCACTGACGTGTTGAAAGCGCTCGCGCTAGGCGCGGATTTCTGTTTCATCGGCCGTCCGTTCTTATGCGCATCCGCCGTCGGCGGCCATCCTGCGGTCGAACACGCGATCAAGCTCCTCATCGACGAAATCGATCGCGACATGGCGATGCTCGGCATCAACACCATCAAGGAGATGAACAAGGATTTTCTGATGGCCGCCACCGGTGCCGATTTTCTCAAGCAGTAGCCGTACCGGCATTTGCGTTCACTCATAACTCTCCGGTGACGCGTTGAACCGCCGGGAATTCCTCGGCACGCTGGCCGCCGCTGCTGCATGCGGCGCACCGCTGTCTGCGTCACGCGCGCAGGTGGCGCAATCGCTCTACGAACCGCCGCGCTTCGGCAATGTCAGTCTGCTGCACTTCACGGATTGCCACGCCCAGTTGTTGCCCGCGCACTTTCGCGAGCCCAGCGTCAACATCGGCGTGGGCGAAGCGGCGGGCCGGTTGCCCCATCTGGTTGGCGAACATCTGCTGCGCCACGCAGGCCTGACACCAGGCTCGCGCGAAGCCCACGCGTTTACGCATCTGGATTTTGCCGCCGCTGCGCGGCGCTACGACAAGGTCGGCGGATTTGCACATCTCGCGTCGCTCATCAAACAATTGCGCGCCAGCCGGCCTGGCGCGCTGCTGCTCGACGGTGGCGACACCTGGCAAGGCTCGGCAACGGCGCTGTGGACGCGCGGCAACGACATGATCGAAGCCTGCCGTGCGCTGGGTGTGGACGTGATGACAGCGCACTGGGAATTCACCTATGGCGCGGCTCGCGTGCAGGAAGCGATCAAATCGCTGGGCCGTACCGAATTTCTTGCCCAAAACGTGAAGACCGCGGATTTTGGCGACCCTGTGTTCAAGCCCTATGTGGTGCGGGAGATCAATAAAATCCCCGTTGCTCTCATCGGACAGGCGTTTCCCTATACACCCATTGCCAACCCGCGGCATTTCGTCGCCGAGTGGACGTTTGGCATACAGGAAGCCGAATTGCAAAAAGTGGTGGACGCCGCACGTGCACAGGGCGCGCGCGCCGTGGTGCTGCTGTCGCATAATGGCATGGATGTGGATATCAAGCTCGCGGGCCGTGTACGCGGCATCGACGCCATCCTCGGTGGCCACACGCACGATGGTGCACCACTGCCGGTGATCGTCAACAACGCAGGTGGCAAAACCGTGGTCACCAATGCCGGCTCCAATGGCAAATTTCTCGGCGTGCTGGATATGGATGTTGGCACAGCGGGCGTCACCGATTTTCGGTACCGCCTGCTACCCGTGTTCGCCAACCTGCTGCCCGCCGACGCGGCCATGCAGGCGTTGATCGAACGCGTGCGTGCGCCGTTCAAGGCCAGGCTTGAAGAACCGCTGGCCGTCAGCGAGGGCCTGCTCTACCGGCGCGG
>SYEN01000580.1 GCA_005800795.1 Burkholderiales bacterium
GATGCCTTTGCCGGCGATTCGATTCCCATGCATTTGGTCACGCGTGAGGCGATGCAGGCGTATGTCAAGCATCTCGCGCCCGGCGGTGTGATCGTGTTTCAGGCGACTAACCGTTTCGTGGATATCGCGCCCGTGGTGGCGCGGCTTGCCAACGAATTTGGCATGCAGGCACTGATGGTGACCGATGAACCTGAAGGCACTTACACCAGTAACGTGGATTACTGGCTGTCATCGACAGATCAGATTATCGTCACGCGCAACCCGTCGATACTGAACGCGGCGCCGCTGGCAAAGGTGGCGAAATCCTTGCCGCATGACCCGAATTTCCGTCTGTGGACGGACGATTTTTACAATCTTTTCAGTGTGCTGAAACGTTGATAGAACCAGCACTGGGGCGCGCGACGCCGTATTGCTCAAAAAATAGGCGAGCCAGGAAATGTTCTGACAAATCCGTGCTGCCCGGCACATTTTCCGCGCTTGTTCACAAGGTTATACACAGAATCTGTGCATATCCTGCGGCAAGTGCAATCCTTAAAACGTAAATAAATCAGATAGTTACGTGAGTCGTTTGCAAGCGTGAACCGTGTAGCTGCGGATTTTCCCCGGCGTGTCATCTGTGCAATTCGTTACGTCATCTGTTTCTGGTGCGGAACATCTATTGGTGGATGAGATTGTAAATGGGTTGCAAAATGCAGCTTGAATGGACTGACAATGCCTTGAGGTCTGCGCAACCGGTGTTAAAATTTTACGCACAGACGATATGAAGGAATGCGTACATGGAGGAAGGCATGACCGAAGAGCGCAGAAAAAACATCAATGGCCGGCGCGGCGAGGATGACCGCTGAAAGGGCCGCAGCGCGCTGTACAAGGGGCCCGAACGCCGGTTGGTGGATCGCCGCGCGGGCGTAGGCCGCCGCGCGACTTAGTCCCGCCTGGCGCAAGTCAGTTCTTTGCGATAGTTGTTAACCGCCCGGTCGTGTGCAACCGGGCGCCAGAATGCTTTCGCCGCATTCTGCATGCCGCGCGGTATCGCGCGGAATTCATTGACAGAATTCGCCGCAAAACCTAGCATCGCTTGGCTTTGCAAGGCCCGCTTTCGCGGACCCATACCGGAGGGTTTTCCCGGGATTTCTTCTCTGTCCAATGATTAAGCTTGCGTTGATTTCTGAAGGTATTAACACGTGGCCGGTGTACGCCGCCCTTTCGATGGGCTTTTGGGCGAAGGCCGGTGCCGAAGTGGATTTGACAGTGACCGGCTCATCCATTGAGCAGCTCAATCAACTCAAGCGCGGCGGTTTCGATATCGGCTTTCAACAGGTCGATCACATCGTGCGGGGCGTTGAGCAAGGTGCGGATTTGTTCATTTTCATGGGCCAGTCGCACGCGCCGGAACTGTCCCTGATAGTGTCGCCGGACATTCAGCGGATCGAAGATTTAAGAGGCAAGACTATCGTGGTGGACGATGCGCGCACGGGTTATTCGCTGCTGCTGAAAACGCTGTTTACGCAACACGGCTTGAAGCCGGAAGACACGCATTTCAAAAACGTCGGTGGCTCGCAGGAGCGTTTTGACGCGATGAAAAAGGGCGAGGGCTCCGCCTGTTTTCTCAATCCGCCGTTTGATCGGCATCTTGTTGCCGCCGGGCTGAAAAATCTGGGCTCGTCGGGCGATTTTTTTCCAACCTATCCGGGACCGATTGCCGCTACACGACGTGCGTGGGCGAACGGGCATCGCGATGAGTTGGCCGCCTTCATTCTGGGCTTCAATCAGGCCTACGCGTGGTTGCAAGAAGGCGCGAATAAAGAAGCGGCGGTACGCCTGCTGCCCGCCCGGCTGAATATGGCGCCGGAAGCGGCGGCGCTGGCCCTGGCGCGCGTGTTTGGCTGTGCGCGCCCTCAGGTCACCGCGCAGGGCGTGTCGCAGGTGATGGATCTGGTGTGGGCCGCCGAAGGTTACACGCACGCCAAACCCAGTCCCGACAAATATTTGGATTTGAGTTATCTGGCTCATGGCTGACGCTCGTGTAACGGCCGCCATCCACCACTGGGCGCCGCGCTTTGTGGCGAACGGCGTGCCGTTGACGGATTTTCAGGAAGTCACCGCCGGCATCGAGCGGTGGGAAGACTGGTGCCGCGCGTGGAGCGCGCGCGCGGCGGTGCATGAAGGGCTGGGCGACGTGGCGCATGCACAGGGTTTGAATCTGTCGGCGGGCGAACACTGGATGCGTGCGGCGGTGTGTTATCACTTTGCCAAGTTTGTGTTTGTGGAAGACGTGGCGCAGATGAAGACCGCGCATCTGAAAGCAGTGGCGTGCCGCGCGCGCGCGCTGCCGTTCGAGACGCCGCCGGGCGAGCGCGTGGAAATTCCCTTCGAGGCCACGGCGTTCAAGGGGCTGTTGCGTAAACCGGTGGGTGTGGCGAAACCGCCAGTGGTGATCATGTGCATGGGCCTCGATTCGGCAAAGGAGGAAACTGCTGCTTACGAAGCGCCGTTTCTCGCGCGCGGCATGGCGGTGCTGGTATTCGACGGGCCGGGGCAGGGAGAATCAGAATACGAATTGCCGATACGCGGCAATTACGAAACGGCGGTGCGCGCCGTGGTGGATTACGTGGAAAGCCGTACTGATATTGACCACCATCGCATCGGCTTGTGGGGCGTATCGCTCGGCGGTTACTACGCACCGCGCGCGGCGGCGTTTGAAAAGCGCGTGAAGGCGTGCATCTCGCTGTCCGGGCCGTTTGATTGGGGCGACAACTGGGCATCGTTGAATGAATTGTCGCGTGAAACCTTTCGCGTGCGGACGCATGCAAAGACGCTGGAAGACGCGCGGCGCGTGGGCGAGACGTTGACGCTCAAGGGAGTGGCGCAAAACATCACCTGCCCGTTGTTTATCGTCGCGGGAAAACAGGATCGCATCGTGCCGTGGCAGGACGGCGAAAAGCTCGCGCGCGCGGCAAAAGGCCCGGTGGAGTTCTTGTTGCTCGACGACGGCAACCATGTGGCGAATAATCGCGGTTATCGCTGGCGTACGCAGTCGGCGGACTGGATGGCGCGGCAATTGGGTGTGCCACGCGTCTGATAAAATATTCAATTAAAACAAATACTTATGATTTTTCGGCGTGCCGTGTTTGCGGGCGGTTTGCCGATGCCGGGCTTGAATCGTAACAGTGGAGGGCATTGATGAAACGACTACAATTTGTTGCTGCGTTGAGCGCTGTGATGCTGGCTGGCGCCGCTTACGCACAAGAAAGATTTCCGACTAAGAATATGCGCATGCTGGTACCGTTCGCAGCAGGTAGTCAGACAGACATTCTGGCGCGCTGGATCGGCGAGGAATTTCTGAAGACCTGGAATCAGCAGACCGTGGTGGATAACCGGCCCAGCGCGGGTGGCACGGTCGCTTCGCAAGTAGTGCTCGACGCCAATGCTGACGGGCACACCATGATGATGATGTCCACCGGCCACGCAGGCAATGCCACGCTGTTTTCAAAACTGCCGTATGACACCATCAAGGATTTCTCCGGGGTGTCGCAAGTGGCGAGCGTCCCCAACCTGCTGGTGGCCGCACCCGCATTGGGGCCAAAGTCGGTGAAGGATTTGATCGCGCTGGCCAAATCGCAGCCGGGCAAAATGAATTTCAGCTCGGCGGGCATTGGCAGCGGTACGCAAATTAACGGCGAAATGTTCAAGCTCGCGGCGGGGATACAGGTTACCCACGTGCCCTACAAGGGCGCGCCCGATGCGCTCAACAACGTGATCGGTGGCAACGTGCAATTCAACTTCGCACCCGTGTTGGTGGCGCAGGGCCAGGTCAAGGCTGGACGCGTGCTGGCGCTGGCGGTCTCCACGGCTTCGCGCTCGCCGCTGTTCCCCAATGTGCCCACGGTGGCGGAAGCCGGCCTGCCCGGCTTCGAATACGACCAGTGGTATGGCCTGTTGGTATCGGCCAAAACGCCGCGCGCCGTGGTCAGTGCCGTGAACCGCGAGGTCGTACGTATTCTGTCGGCGCCCGAGATGAAGGAGCGCATGCTCACCCAGGGCGCCACCGCCAAACCCACCACGCCGGAAGCGTTCGACGAGTTCATTCGCGCGGAAGTGAAGAAATTCGCACCGGTCATTATTGCCGCAGGGGCGAAGGTTAACTGAGGTGAAATGTGAATGGCGAATGGCGAATCGTAAATTCTTTGGAGCAGTAACGAGATGAATAATTTACAAAACGTATTCTGCAAGCAAGATACCTTCCGCGTCATCAAGGCGCGCGTGTTACGGTTCACGACGCATGTTTCACGTCTGCCCCACATTTCACTGCTAACGGTGGCTCTGTGGCCTGCACTTTCCCAGGCGCAAGACAAGGCAGAGCAATTCCCTTCCCGCCCGATACGCATCATGGGCGGTGGTGTGGGCAGTACCGCCGATTTTCTGTCGCGCTTCATTGCGCAAAAGTTGAACGAAAAATGGGGGCAGCCTGTGGTGGTGGATAGCCGTGCCGGCGCGGGCGGCACCATTGCGACGGATATTGTGGCCAAAGCCGCTCCCGATGGCTATACCATGGTGATGGGCCACGCCGGTACGCATGTAAGCGCGGTATCGCTGTACAAAGACCTGCCCTACGATCCAGTGAAGGATTTTGAACCCATCACGCGCATGACCAGCGGCGTCACGGTGCTGGTGACGCACACGTCCTTGCCGATCAGCAACGCGCGAGAGCTGGTGGCGTATGTGAAACAAAAAGGCGCGTTGAGCTACGGCTCGGCGGGCAATGGCACCATCAGCCATCTGACCGGGGAACTGTTTAATCAGGTCGCGGGCGTGAAGCTGCAACACGTGCCTTACAAGAGCGCAGGCTTTGCCTTGACCGCCTTGCTGGGCAACGAAGTGCCGGTGTCCTTTTTGTCGCCGATCACCGCGAATACCCAATTGCGGGCCGGGCGTGTCAAGGCGCTGGCTGTGTCGGGCAAGGAGCGTTTTCCCAGCGTGCCCGATATACCGAGCACTGTCGAAGCGGGATTGAGCGGCATGGAAGCGGAGCTGTGGTTCGGCTTGTTCACCACCGCCAAAACGCCGCGCGCGGTGGTCCAGAAAATCAATCGCGAGGTGGTGGATGTGCTGAGTCGCCCCGACGTGCGCGAATTGATACTCAAACAGGGCGCGCTGGTGCGTCCGGGGACACCGGAAGAATTGGGCGCCTATGTGCGAGAAGAACTCAAACGCTGGACGCCAATCATCAAGGCTGCGGGCGTCAAGGCGGGCTGAGCGCGCGTCAGGTACCGACGCACGCCGCCACCTGATAACCTTGCTGCCGCCTTGTGCGTGAGCGGATTGAAAACAAAATTTAGTTAAGTAATTGATTTAATTAAGGATTTTGTAATGGCAAAAAAGGCGAAAATTGTCGAGCCGAAGAATATCAAGGCTTCGAGCATCGATCCGAAAAAGAAAATTTCGGCCGCGCCCGACGGGCTGTACGATCCATCGAATCCGGGCCATCGCTGGGATTTGCCGTTGCAAGCGCCGGGGCGTATGCAGGTGGATTTTGAAGAGCGCGTGGATTTTCGCCGCCTGCACAATTACCGCCTGGCGCGCACACGCAATGCGCTTGCGCAGTCGCAACTTGGCGCGCTGCTGGTGTTTGATCAATACAACATCCGCTACATCTCCAGCACGGTGATCGGCGAGTGGGCGCGCGACAAGCTGACGCGCTGGTGTTTGCTGACCGGCAACGGCGAGCCGTGGGTGTGGGATTTTGGCTCCGCCGCGCGCCATCACAAGATTTACGCGCCGTGGCTGCCGAAGAACCACTGCCTCGCGGGTAACGTCGGTTTGCGCGGCGCGATCAACCCCAAGGTGGGGTTGTTCGAGGAAGCGGCAAAGGAGATTTACGATGTGCTAAAGGCCGAGGGCGTGGCCGACATGCCCATCGGTATCGACGTGTGCGAACCGCTGTTTTTGTTTGCGCTGCAAAAACTGGGCTTGAAGGTTGTTGATGGCCAACAGGTGATGCTGGATGCGCGCGAGATCAAAAGCCACGACGAGATTACGTTGCTGAATATGGCAGCGGCCATGGGCGACGGTGTGTATCAGGACATCTTCGAGGCGCTAAAGCCTGGCGTGCGCGAAAGCGAAGTGGTGGCGTTGGCCACCAAACGTTTTTACGAGATGGGATCGGATTGCGTGGAAGCGGTGAACGCCATCGCGGGCGAACGTTGCAGCCCGCATCCGCATAATTTCACTGACCGTTTAATACGCCCCGGCGATCAGGCCTACTTTGATCTGATTCAGACTTATATGGGTTACAAAACCTGCTACTACCGCACGTTCACCGTGGGCAGCGCCACCAGTGCGCAGCACGACGCCTACAAAAGGGCGCGCAGGTGGATGGATGACGCGATCGCGATGTTAAAGCCTGGCGTCTCCACCGAGCAGGTGGCGAAAGCCTTTCCCAAGTGTACGGAAGTAGGCTTCGAGACAGAGATGTCGGCGTTTGGTTTGAACTTCTGCCACGGCCTCGGCATGGGCCTGCACGAGCGCCCGCTGATTTCGCGTCTGAATTCGTTCAAGGACCCGTACGAACTCAAGGTCGGCATGGTGTTCGCGGTGGAAACCTTCTGCCCAGCGAAAGACGGCGTGTCAGCGGCACGTATCGAGGAGGAAGTGGTATTGACGCCGAATGGCGCCAAGGTCATTACGCTGTTTCCGGCGCAGGAATTGCCGATCGCCAACAAGTACTAACTGCGTTGGGCGTGAGGGGTGAGGCGCAACTGCCAAACCACCATAGCGCCTCACGTTTCTCGCCTTACGGACAAGGGACTATGGAAGCAAACAAGACCATGACGCTGGGCAACGATGTGCGCCTGGAGCTTTACAAGTCACAACTCGAGCTGCGCTACTGCGAAAAGCGCGCCTACGATCTGTTCCTGCAAAACCTGATCAAGGGCACCAGCCATTTGTCGCTGGGGCAGGAAGCGATTGCCGCCGGCTTTGGCGTGGCAATGCGGCCTGATGATTACACCTTTTGCACCTATCGTGGTCATGCGCATACATTGGCGCGCGGCGCGTCGATGGAAGGCGTTCTGGGTGAGCTGATGGGGCGCCAGTGCGGGCTGCTCGGCGGCAAAGGCGGCTCGATGCATCTCACCGATGTGGCCAAAGGCGCGATGGGCAGCTACGCAATTATCGGTGCTCATCTGCCGGTGGCGGCGGGTGCTGCATGGAGTATTCAGTATCGCGGCACCGGGCAAGTGGCGGTATGTTTCTTTGGCGACGGCACCACCAATATCGGCGCATTTCATGAGGCGCTGAACTTTGCCGTGATCTGGAAGCTGCCGGTGATTTTTGTGTGTGAAAACAATCTCTATATGGAATACACCCCGATACGCAGCGTGACAGCGGTCGATCATCCGGCGGCTGACCGGGCCGGAGCGTATGGGCTGGAAAAAATCGTGGTCGACGGCAACGATGCCGATGCTGTGTATCGCACGGCAGTGCAATACATGGAGCGCGCACGCAGCGGCGGCGGGCCGGCATTGATCGAATGCATGACGTACCGGCACAGCGGGCATTCGCGGGCCGATCCGGGGCAGTATCGCCCGCCAGGGGAGCTGGATCGCTGGCTCGAGCGCGACCCGCTCAAGATTTATCGCGAGCGGTTGCTGGGCCTGGGCATTGTTGAGGCGACGTTGAACGCTCTGGAAGCGGAAGCGATGCGCAAGGTGAATGTGGCGACCGAAACGGCGAAGGCATCGCCGGTGCCGCTGGTGAGTGAAATTGATAAAAACGTTTGGGCAGACGGGAGCACGGCATGGCGAAACTAACCTCTCGCGAGGCCGTGGCAGCGGGCATCGCGCAGGAAATGCGGCGCGATGAAAACGTGGTGTTTTTGGGTGAAGACATCGGTGCGGCGGGCGGCGTGTTCAAGGCGACAGTGGGCTTGTTCGAGGAATTCGGCCCGCGCCGTGTTCGCGATACGCCAATTTCCGAGCAGGCGATTTTGGGTGCGGCCATGGGGGCCGCGATGACGGGCTTGAAACCCATCGCTGAAATCATGTTCTCGGATTTTTTGGCAGTGTGCTGGGACCTTGTCGCCAACGAAATAGCCAAAGCGCGTTACATGACCGATGGCCAGATCACGCTGCCGCTGGTGATTCGCACCGCCAACGGCGCGGGTTCGCGCTTCGGTGCGCAGCACTCGCAGTCGGTGGAAAACTGGGCGATGGCGATTCCCGGCATCAAGGTGGTGGCGCCGGCGTTTCCAGCCGATGTCAAAGGGTTGATCGCAGCAGCGGTGCGCGATCCGGATCCGGTGCTGGTGTTCGAGCAAAAATCGCTGTATCCCTTCAAGGGTGAAGTGCCCGACGGCGAACTCGTCGATCAACTGGGCAAAGCCAGGGTGCTGCGTCGGGGCAAGGATTGCACTATCGTCGCACTCGCGTTGATGGTTCACCGTGCGCTGGAGGCAGCCGAAATTCTCGAAAAAGAACATGGCATTTCCTGCACCGTGGTTGACGTGCGTTCACTGGTGCCGCTGGATACGGTCACCATACTCGCGGAAGTGGCGAAGACCGGGCGGCTGGTTACCATCGAAGAGAACCCGCGGCTGTGTGGTTGGGGTGCCGAGATTGCCTCGATAGTCGCGGATGAAATTTTCTGGGACCTCGATGGCCCGATTATTCGAATCACCACGCCGCATATTCCGCTGCCATCGGCGGATTTGCTGGAAGACAACACCATACCGTCGGTGGCGCGGGTGGTTCGCGAGATACGCGAGAAGATTGATTGAGGGTTTTCCCCTGATTTGTTTTTTACTGACAATGATGTAAGCGAAGCATGAAAAACTCACCGTGTTATTCCCGCGAAAGCGGTAATCCCCACGAGGCAGCAGCGGGCACGGTGTTATGGGCTCCCGCCCACGCGGGAACGACAGTGAAGTGGTGTGTTGAAGTTTGGTTTCTTTGAGGCAGTTAATGCGTAAGTATTTGTTTTTATATATTTTTTTATTTCCGCTGCTTGCGGCTGCCGTTGACACTATCGTGGTCAACGGCAAGATCGTCACCGTTGATGACAGATTCAGTATCGTGCAGGCGCTGGCGATCAAAAATCAGCGTGTCGTCGCCACCGGCAGCAACGCGGACATCCGCAAACTTGCCGAGGCGAACACGAAGGTGATCGACGTCCGGGGCCGCACGGTGATTCCCGGCTTGATCGACAACCATTCGCACTGGATACGCGCGGCCGAGCACGACGAGTTGCGCCTGGATGGTGTGACTTCGCACGCCGAAGCGCTGCGAATGTTGAGTGCACGCGTGCGTTCAGCCAAGCCCGGCGAATGGGTGGGCGTACTGGGCGGCTGGTCGGAAGAACAATTTACCGACGAGCCGCGGGGCTTTCCGCTGGCGGAGCTCGACAAACTCGCGCCGGATACGCCTCTGGCGGTGCAATCCATTTATAACCACACCTATCTCAACACAGCGGGTTTGCGTGCGGCGAAGATCGACGAGAGTACGCCGAACCCCGTCAACGGCACGATCGAAAAAGACACTGCCGGCAAATTGACCGGTGTGGTGCGTGGTGCGGGCGGCGTGGCGTTTGTCGCGGCCAGAATTCCCAAGCTGCAAAACGAGGCGCGCATGGCGAATGCGAAGAAGCTGGTGGGCTATCTGAATTCGCTGGGCCTTACCGCGTGGGGAGACGCTGGCGGGCGCGGCATGACGGCGGGGCATTACGAACCGTATCGGCTGCTTGCGGACAAGAATGAACTCGATATTCGTGTGTTCTGGACCACCATCCGCCAGCCCGCGACGCCGGAGCAGGTGGACAAGGTACTTGCCGAGATTCCAAATTTGAAGCCTTTCCAGGGCAACGACTATATGGATCATATCGGCTGGGGCGAATCGGTTTACAGTCCGGTGACGACCCAACTCTTGCGTGTGCAAAAGGCGGTGAACGCAGATGCACTCAACCAAAAAATGCGTATTGCATCGGCGCTGGCGCGGTACGGCATTTATCTGAATTCGCACGTCGAAATGAATGGCCCCATCGAGCAATTCGTTGCAGCGTACGAAGAACTCAACAAGACACATCCGATCAAGGGGCTGCGCTGGAGCTTCTCGCATCTCGACCAGATCGACGAGCAACAACTTTCGCGTATGAAGCGACTGGGGATGACTGCGCAGATTCACTCGCGCCCGCTGATTCAGGGCGTGCTCATGCACAAGGTACATGGCGAGGCGGCGTGGGACATGCCGCCCTTCCGCCGCGTGCAGGACAGCGGCATCGTGTGGGGACTGGGGTCGGATGCCACGGCGGTGACAACCTCCAATCCGTTTTACACGCTGGGCTTTGCCATCACCGGCAAAATGGTCGGTGGCCATCACGTCAATCGCCAGAACATCACGCGCGAGGAGGCGCTGATCGCACACACGCGCAGCAACGCCTTCATTCTGTTTCAGGAAGGCAATATAGGCTCGCTGCAAAAAGGCAAATACGCGGACTTGCTGGTGCTCGACCGCGACTACATGACGGTGCCGGTCGATGCGATCAAGGATTTGAAGCCTGTGATAACCATGGTGGGTGGCAAAATTGTGTATGGGAAGCCGTGAAACGTGATTCGTGAAACGTGAAACGTGAAACGCAACTGCCGCTGCATCACATTTCACGATTCACGTTTCAACGATGAACCAAAGAACGTGCTTGTGGTATGGATATACGCAAGCCAAGCTAGCCAGAGAGCCAGAAGACAATAAATGAATATCATCATGCCGCAACTCGGCGAGACGGTTACCGAAGGCACGGTAACCAAGTGGTATAAAAAAGTGGGCGATACGATCAAGGTCGACGAGACGCTGTTTGATGTCGAGACGGATAAGGTCAGCACGGAAATTCCCTCGCCGGTCGCTGGTGTGGTCAGTGAGATTTGCGTCGAAGCCGGTGTCTCGGCGAAAGTGGGGATAACACTGGCGGTGATCACCGAGGCCGGGGCGACGCTGCGGCCAGCCTCAGGCGTGGCCGCGCCCGCAGGCCCCACATCCGCTGCGCCTGTTGCACCAAAGGCCGGGGAAATGCCGGCGGCCATGCAAGGCTCCGCCCGCGTAGCCTTGCGTTCGGATGCGGCCGCGCGGTTGTCGCCAGTGGTGCGCCGCCTGGTGGCCGAGCGCAATCTGGATGTGAGCCGCATCAAGGGCAGTGGGCGCGATGGCCGCGTCACGCGCGACGACGTGGTGGAATACATTGCGAGCGGGGGTGACGCGTCTGGTATTGCATTGCCAGCCGCTACAACGCCGGTTGTGATGCAGCCTGTCGCAGCGCCTTCACCCGCCATTGGCGCGCCCGCTTCGGGTACCGTGCCAGGCGCGTCTTCAGCCGAACTGTTGCCACTCAACCCCGTACGCAAACGCGTGGCGGAAAACATGGCGAAGTCTTGGGCGGCGGCGCCGCATGTGTTGCAGGTGGCCGAAGCCGATTTTTCACGTGTGGTGCAGGTGCATCGCGAGCAGGGCGAAGCGTGGAAGGCGCGTGAAGGTTTCGCGCTGACCTTCATGCCGTTTGTCGTGCGTGCGATTTCGGTGGCACTGGGCAAGTTTCCCAAGCTCAACGCCACCTACACGTCCGACGGTCTGCGGCTTAACAGGCGCATCAATATCGGCATTGCCGTCGATCTGAATTTCGACGGCCTGATGGTGCCGGTACTGAAAGATGTGCCGAATAAATCGTTGCCGCAGATTGCGCGTGAGATCAATGACCTGGCGTTGCGGGCCCGCGCGGGCAAACTCAAGCCTGATGATTTGACCGAAGGCACATACACCCTCAGCAACAACGGCAGTTTTGGCACGGTGATTACTGCGCCCATTATCAACGTGCCGCAAATCGCCATTTTGTCCACCGATGCCGTGCGCAAAAAGCCGGTGGTGGTGGAAACCCCCGAAGGCGACACAATCGCCATACGGCCGGTGGGTGTGCTCGCGCAATCGTTCGACCATCGCGCGGTGGATGGTGCTTACTCGGCGGCATTTTTGCGCGAGGTGAAAACCGTTATTGAGACGCGGCAGTGGGCGCAGGATTTGCAGGCTTGAGGTCCGGGTTGAGCGTCCGGTGCAGCGTTATAACCTGAGAGAGGAAACATCATGTCGGTAAAAATTGGCTATTTGCTGCCCACCCGCGAATCCATCATGGAAGGACGGCCCGAGGCCGAGCCGCTGCTGAATCTCGCTGAGCGTGCGGAAAAGCTCGGCTACGATTCCGTGTGGGTGGGTGATTCGCTGCTGGCGCGTCCCCGTCACGAACCGATTACGTTGCTGGCCGGCGTGGCCGGACGTACCAGGCGTGTGAAGCTTGGCACAGCGGTGCTGCTGCCGACGTTGCGTAATCCGGTGCTGCTGGCGCATCAGGTTGCCACGCTGGATCAAGTGAGCACGGGCCGCGTCATACTCGGCTATGGCATCGCCAGTGACGTGCCCAATATACGCGCTGAGTTTCGTTCGGCCGGTGTGCCGTTTGAAAAACGCGTCGGTACGCTGATGGAAGGCATGCGCCTGTGCAAGGCGTTGTGGAGCGGCAAGCCGGTGGATTGGGATGGGCGCTGGCATGTGGAGCAGGGCGTGTTGGGCCCTGTGCCGCATCAACCGGGTGGCCCGCCCATTTGGGGGGGCGGTTCCGCGCCTGCGGCACTGGAACGCGCGGGCAAGCATTTTGACGGCTGGTTCCCGACGGGGCCGGATTCCAAGGGCTGGGGCGAGCAGTGGCGCACGGTGCAGGCCCACGCACGCGAAGCCGGGCGTAAGCCGGAGGCGCTCGAAGCCGCTGTTTATCTGACCATCGCGGTGGACGAGAACGTCGCGGCTGCAGAGAAACGCATCGACGATTTTCTGCAAGCCTATTATGGCCGCCGTCCGGATATTCTGAAAAAGCATCAGGCGTGCTTCGCGGGGTCTGCAGCGGCAGCGGGGGAGTGGATCAACGGTTACGTGGAGCAGGGCGCGCGTTATCTGGTATTGCGCTTTGCGGGCGAACACGAACGGCAGTTGGAGGTTTTTGCCAAACTGCGGGAGACCATTAAGGTCTGATCACACTGATCGCAGCAGCGAATTTTTAACTAGAATAAATGGGCATTGAAATCATGGCAAACATGAAGCAACACAAACTTGGCTGGATAGGCATCGGGCGCATGGGCTATGCGATGGCGGAACGTCTGGCCAAGGCTGGCTGCGATATTTCGGTGTGGAATCGCACCCAATCCAAGGCCGAGCCGCTGGTGAAATCCGGCGCCAAGGTGGTGGATAACCTCAGTGATCTCGCGGGCTGCGACATTGTGTTCACCATGGTGTCCACCGGCAAGGACGTTAAGGAAGTGTTGTTCGGCGCGAGCGGCGTGACGTCCAAAAGGGGTGCGCCGAAAATCGTGGTGGACAGCACGTCGATTTCGCTGGAGGAGTCTGCAGAGATTCGGGGCAAGCTGGCCGAAAAAAATATTCAGTTTCTCGCTGCGCCCGTGTCTGGAAACGCCAAGGTGATCAAGGCGAACAAACTGACCGTAGTGGCTTCCGGGCCGAAAGCGGCTTTTGACGCGGTGTCGCCTTATCTGGATGCCATCGGGCGCGGTTCGTCCTACGTGGGCGAGGGGGAGCTGTCGCGCATTGCCAAGATTTGCCACAACGTGATGCTGGGTGTGGTGATTCAGAATTTGTGCGAAATCACCGTGCTCGCTGAAAAAGCCGGCATGCAGCGCCACGCGTTTCTGGATTTTCTCAACAAGAGCGTGATGGGCTCGATGTTCACCGCCTACAAGTCCCCGGCACTGGCGAACCTGGATTTTCATGTCACGTTTACCCCGCAGTTGCTGCTGAAAGACATCGATCTGGGCCTGTCGTCCGGGCGCACCTACGGCGTGCCTATGCCCACCACGTCCGCCGCGCGCGATCAGGTGCAAACACTGATCGGCCACGGTTACGATCAGGACTTTTCACAGTTGATTCTGCAACAGGCCAAGGCGGCGGGCATTGAGTTGAAATCTGAGAACGTTGATATGGGTGACGGGTTGTAATGCCATGGCTGAATCCGGCGCACGTATCGAACACCTCGAGGCCACCGATTTCCAGAAGAGCCGCGCGTTTTCGCCTGCGGTGATTACGCAGGGTGGCAAGACCGTGTGGCTGGCGGGGCAGACTGCCACCGTGGATGAAAATGGCAAGGATATTTCCGGCGACTTTGAGGCGCAGACGCGTACGATCTTTGCCTTGATCGACAAAACGCTGCGCCGCGCCGGCGGCACGCTGGCCCATCTGGTGACCATGACAGTGTTCATCAATGATCCGCGTCACGGCGATGCGTTCGTGAAAATCCGGCAGGAGATTTTCAGCGATGGCAAATTTCCGGCAAGTGCGTTGATTACGGTGTCCCATTTCGCGCGCCCTGGCATGTTAATTGAGATTCAAGGTGTTGCTGTCGTTTAGCCGTTAATTTATTAAATAAAATCAAATACTTAAGTAACATTTATCCCGATTGAAGCCATGAAGTACAGACGATTGGGCCGCAACGGCCCGCAGGTGTCCGCGATCAGCATGGGACGCGGCGCGGCACCGGTGAAATTCGACACGCCGCAGGAAGCTGATTTCAACGCGGCGATTCACCGTGCGCTCGATCTGGGCGTCAATTTCTTTGACAGTTCCGATGCCTATTGGGGCACCCGCCACGAGGTGCTGCTGTCGCGCGCGTTGAAAGGCCGCCGCAGCGAAGTGATGATCGCCACCAAGTTCGGCAACATCGATCTGCCCGACGGTAAAAAGGCCACCAACGGCCGACCCGACTACGTGCACAAATGTTGCGACGAAAGTCTCAAGCGCATGGGGCTGGACGTCATCGATATTTATTTTCTGCATCGCGTCGATCCCACGGTTGCCATCGAAGAAACCGTGGGTGCGATGAGCGAGCTTATTTCGCGGGGCAAGGTGCGCTTCATCGGCATCTGCGAAGCGAGCGCCAAAACGTTGCGGCGCGCGCACACCGAACATCCGCTGACC
>SYEN01000581.1 GCA_005800795.1 Burkholderiales bacterium
ACAGAGACAGAAATTGCCGGAGATATGTTCGCGGATTTGCTCGAGCGTGGCGGCAGGGTTATTCAGTGCCACATCCTGTGCGGTGAGCAGCATGGCCGGTGTGCAAAAGCCGCATTGCAAGGCGTTGCGCTTGTGGAAGGCGTCTTGCAAGTCGGACAACTCACCTTTGGCACCCGACAACCCTTCGATAGTTTCCACCGCGCAGCCTTCGGCCTGCACCGCCAGCATCAAACAGCCGCGCACGATATCGCCATCCACGCGCACAGTACAGGCGCCGCACACGCCGTGCTCGCAGCCTACGTGCGTGCCGGTGAGGCCCATGGCTTCGCGCAGGAAATCGACGAGATTTTGCCGCACGGGTATGCGGCGCGTGACTGACTCGCCATTGACGATAAGTGTGGTTTCCAGAACGGCTTCGATGGGGAGTTTCATGCGGGATGGCACGCGATGAGTTGTTTCATTACGCGCGCGGTCAACACTTGCGCCAGATGCAGCTTGGCAGCGGCAGAGGAATACAGATCGGCCTGCGGTGCCAGCTCTGTGGCCAGCATCTGCTGAGCTTCTTTGAGTGAGGTTTCAAAAAATCCTTTTAAAACAAATACTTGCGATGTCTTTCTGGCGGCGACCGATGTGTCGCTCGCGCCAAGATAAACCAGCCGAACATCGCTGAACGCACCACCGGAAACCTTAGCCAATGCCGCCACGCCCACGATCGCGTAATCACCACGCCGGCGCGCAAGTTCCATAAACGCGTGGCGATAACCCGCTGCGGGAATCGGAATCACCACTTCGGTGAGCACTTCGCCGGGCTGCATCGCGGTGGCGTAAAGACCCTGAAAAAAATCGTGTGCGGCGACATGGCGCGTGCCGGATTTATTCGCCAGGACAATTTGCGCATTCAGCGCCACACAGCAGGCTGGCCATTCCGCAGCCGGGTCGGCCATCGCCAGACTGCCGCCAAATGTGCCGCGATTACGTATCGCCGGATGCGCGATGTGTTCGGCGGCATCGGCCAGCAGCGGCAGGTGTTTGCGGATGTCGGCGGAAGCGCCAATGGCAGCATGCGTGATTAACGCGCCAATGTGTACATGCCCATCCTTCACCTGAATGCCGGCGTGGTCCGCGAGACGGCTGATATCGATCAGCAACGCAGGCGACGAAAGGCGCAGGTTGAGCGCAGGCATCAGGCTCTGTCCGCCAGCGAGAATTTTTGCACCTTCGCCTTCACTATTCCCACCGTGGCGCTCGAGTAGATCGAACACTTCGGCGAGGCTGCGTGCCCGTGCGTAGGCGAATGGCGGCGCTTTCATGAGATCGTCACGGGTTTATTTCACGCCGTACTTCGCGCGGTAATGCTGCGCCAGCACGCGGCGGTTTTGCCCATTCAGCGCGGTGTTTGTATTGAGACTGGCAGGCGAGGTGGACGCACTGCCCGATGTTTTGTTGCGCGCGTTCTTTGCGGCAAGCAACGCTGCGAGCGCGGGTTTGGTGGATGGTGTTGATCGGGTGGCACGAGTTTTCACATCGGTAGTTTAGCATCAAGCGCGCAACGCTCTCATGCCGCACCGCGAGATGGAAAATCCGTTGCTTGCACTACCGGAATCGCCATGGCCAAAATGGCGTTGCTGATACTGGATGTGACAAACGAATTCGTTGATGCCAAGGGCAGGATCGGCTCAACCGGTTCTGTCACCCTAATTGAGCAGCGCCGGATCATTCCCAATCTTGCAAGCCGCTGCCGACGGAAATACACTTTGCCTGGCGCGGCGGCCATCCAGGGTTTGTTACAACAAGGGCACTCCGGACTCGATAATCTGACGGCGAAATTTTTCCACCTCATTGCGCACAAAAGAGGTGTAGACCTCGGGCGGTTCGCCGCCGGGCGTGAAACCCAACGCAACAAGACGATCGCGTACATCCGGGGCATTCACGGCGTGCAACATGGCTTGATGGATCGTCTTTACCATCACTGGTGATATGCCCGTCGGCGCGAAAATGCCGTTCCAGAATTCAAAGGCGTATCCTTTGACGCCTTGCTCCATCATCGTGGGCATGTCGGGCATTAAACCGTTGCGCTTGACGCTGGAGATGCCGAGCGCGCGCATACGTCCCGATTTGAGATGTTGCATGCTGGCGAGCGGCGTCAACAACGCGACATCGATTTCGCTTGAGAGCAGTGCAATCTCCGCCGGTGAACTGCCTTTGTAATTGACGTTGTTCACCGCAATGCCCAAGAGCTTCCACAACGCATCGCCGGCGAACTGGCCCGTGGCGCCGGGAATGCCGACGTTGATGGTGCCCGGCCGCTTTTTGCCGAGTGCGACGAAATCCTGCAGCGTCGCGGGAATCTTGGGATTGACCGCCACCACCAGCCCGGTGGTGCCCAGCAGGCTGATCGGTTGAAAATCGCGAATCACGTCGTAGGACAATTTTCTATACAGCGTTTGATTGATCGCGTGCGTGCCACTGTTGCCGACGCAAATGGTGAGTCCATCGGGCGTGGCACGCGCACATAGTTCTGCACCGACGATGCCGTTATTGCTCGGGCGGTTGTCGACCACGATGGTTTGTCCCAACGCTTCGCCCATCTTGGGCGCGAACAAACGCATTTGCACGTCCGACGGTCCGCCGGGAGGCGAAGCGACGATGGAACGAATTGGGCGCTTGATCGCCGTTTGCGCGTGCGCAGTGAGAGCGATGCAGCTGCCGATGGCAGCCAGAACGAATAAACGAACCACTCTGTTTCTCCTCGTGACTTTTTGTGGTGTGTCAGCGGTTGTGGTGCTTGATGAACGCCGAAAAAAAGATCAATAAAATCATATGCTTATGATTGTACCGCAATACGGTCGTTGCGCACTGCTTTACCCCGGCGTTCCGACAATGTTTGCGTTACCAGCCGCACCATGATGTCATTCACGCCGCCGGGTGGAAATGGCACCATCATGCGCCTGGTGCGTGCCGGGCAGACAGTCAGTGCGCTGGCACAGGGCAGTGCTATCAGTAACGCAATCTTCTGGTGCGTCATGGGGCTTTCAGCAATCGGTCGACGGCAAACAGGGAACCGCATATACCCGCAGTGATCAATTACGCCTCACCCTTTACCTTTCAAGCCGCGCGATTCGGCGTATTACGCCCCATTATCCACGCCGGTATCATCGCGACGACAAACACTACTGCCACGACCAGGAAGCTGTCGCGAAAGCCTGCGGTGTATGCTTGCGCGTGAATGACTTTACCGAGGTAATGTATAGCGCCAGCCGCTTGTAAATCGTCGGGGAGGCCCGACCGTGCGAGTATTTCACGAATGGCGCGCAACGCTTCTGCCGTGGTGCTGTTGCCTGCTGTTTGCGTGGCAGTGATGGTGCTGCTGTGGAAAACCGTGCGTTGATCGAGCGTGACCGACAGCAATGTGACGCCGAAAGCGCCGCCCAATTGCCGCGAGAAGTTGATCATGCCCGCACCCTGGCTCAAGTGTTCCGGCTTGAGCGCGCGCAGCGCCGACACATTGAGCGAAGGTTTCATGATGGCGAGCGCCACGCGCGACAACACCACAGCCCATGCCATGCTCCAGAACGTCATGTTGGCATCCACGTGCGCGAGCCAGAGCGAGGAGATGCCGAAACACGCAAGCCCCACTATCACCATGATGCGCGCGGAGACCCGGTCGCTGATAAACCCGGCAATCGGCATGCATATGCCCATGATGATGCCGGCGGGCATCAGGAGCAGGCCCGAATCGAGCGGTGTGTAGCGCTGCAGCGTTTGCACGTACAAGGGCACCATGTAGGTCGAGCCGAACAAACCGATGCCGAAAATGCACGCTACCGCCGCCGCGGCCGAAAACGGTACGCTGGTAAATACGCGCAGATTCACCAGCGGCTCCGGGTTGTCGAGTTCCCAATACAAAAAAATGGACAGACCGATGAGCGCGAGACCAATCATCGACATGACATACGTGGAGCTCCATCCTTCACGCTGGCCGCTCGACAGCCCGTACAGCAGAGCGGTCATCGATACCGTCATCAGGAAGAAGCCGGTCCAGTCGAACTTCATGCGAGGGCCTTTTTCTTCTCGCGTTGGCAGGAACAGGCTGCCCATCATTATCGCAGCGACGCAAACCGGCATGGCAACGTAAAAAATATAGCGCCAGTTAAAATGCGCGATGATCACACCGCCGAGTGTGGGGCCCAGCGCGGGCCCCAATAGCACGGTCATGCCGAAAAACCCCATGGCGAGGCCACGTTGGTTCGGCGGGAACACGCGAAACATGGTGTACATGGCAAACGGTTGCAGCATACCCGCTATCGCGCCCTGCACAATACGAGCATAGATCAGCACCGTGTCGTTCGGGGCCAGGCCGGCAAGCGCCAGGGCGCCAAAAAAAATACACAGGGCAACGATGAAGGTTTTGCGCTGGCCGAAACTGTGGGTCAGCCACGCGTTGACCAGCATGCCTATGGTCATCGCGGCGAGCGCGCCGGTGGACAGCAACTGCGCACGGTCCTGTCCTACACCAAACGCGCCCATGATGTCGGGGAGCGCCACGTTGACAATGGTGGTGGTGAGCATCGCCGATAGCGTGCCCAGCATCACCGTGATCGTTGCGAGCCAGCGGTAATGCGGCCCGAAACGCTTGAAGAGATCGTCAGTGCTTTCCGGTCTCAATGATAACCTCGACCATCATGCCTGGGCGCAGGCGTGCGTCTTTCTTCACCAGCTTTACCCGCAGCGGCAGTCGTTGCGTGATTTTGGTGAAGTTGCCGCTGGGGTTGGGGTCCGGCAGCAGTGCGAAGCGGTTCGTCGCCGCCTGCCCGATGCGAAAGACCTCACCCTTGAAAACCTGGCCCGGATAGGCGTCCACCTTGATGTCGGCTGGCATGCCGGGTTTGAGATAGCCGATATCGGTTTCCTTGACGTTGGCTTCGACCCAGATCTCCTTCGGGTCGTGAAACATCAGTATGCGCTGTCCGGCTGATACATGCTCGCCCTTGCGCACAAAGGTCATTACCACGCGGCCTTCAGCAGGCGCGTTGATGGTGCGGTCAGCGATGTCGATGTCGCGGCGCTTGATCTCGCTGCGAATTTCGTCGGCCTGACGCGCCAGCACCTGCTGCTGTTGCCCGATCACCTGCACCTGCTGGCGGCTGCCGCCTGCGGAGGAAAGCGCACCCCGCACTGTGGCCACGTCGGCGAGTGCCTTGCGGTGCCGCTCCTGCGAGAGTTGATAGGCCGCGCGGGCTTGATCAATCTCCTGACCGGAAACGAATTTCTCCAGACCTTGCATGCGTTTCATTTCGACTTCGGCCTGCCGCAACTGACCAGCCGCCGCTGCGGCATCGGCCTCGGCGGCAGCGAGCCGGTTGGTTTCGCTTTGAAACCGCCCCGCGGTTTCCTGTGCAACCTGGCCAGTCTGCGCGGTGGTGACACCGATCTGGCTTTCGATGGCGCGCAGTTTCGATACCAGCACCTCGCGTTGCAACACCGAGTCGCGCTCATCGATGCGTGCCAGCAGTTGGCCTTTTTTAACTTCGTCGCCTTCGATCACCGGCAGCTCCATCAGCACGCCGCCGACACGGCTCGACAAGGTGATGACTTCGCCGTCGATGCGCGCATCGTCGATGTAAATGTGGGTGTAGCGCATGTACGCCCAGTACCCCGTAGCGGCCAGCAACGCCAGAGCCAGCACTGCGACGAATTTGGTTTTGTGGCGCGAGAACCAGGTGTCGCCGTGGGTGGCCAGCGTGGCTGATGTGGAGGTCTCGGAGGGCGCAGGAGACGCAGAGGGAGTTTGGGACGTAGGATTAGCGGAGGCCATGTATTGGATACCCTCTGCGTGCCATGCGTGTCACGCAGAGGGACGGCGCACAGTGGATGGATGATTATCGCTCTGGTGGAATGGCGCAGCAAGCAAACCCGTAATTCGAGTTCGGGATGTGGATTTTGTCGAAATTTATGCCGGGGCAGGCTCAGTACCGCATTGAGGCCGTACCCATAGTCTTGCAGAACGTTAAAAGCGGACGCCTTTAGGCGCGCGCGAGTTGGTGAACCGATTGCACGCGGATATCCTTAAGGCGCTGAACGCACCCGACATAAAAGTAAGATGGATTGCGCAAGGTACCGACCCGGTGGGCAGCATGCCGGAGCGTTCGCGGCGTTTCGTAATGCGGAGGAGCGCAAGTAGGCACGCGTGATCAAGGAGGCCAATATCCGGGCGCCGGGATGATTTTTAAAAAACGTAATAAAAGCAATGGTAATTAGGGCGTTTCGTAACCAAAGTATCCTAGAGGATACCTATGGTTACCAGAGTGAAAACAAGCGGCGGACACACGGTTTTTAGCTGTGCGGCCAACTATTTGAGGGGTCGCAAGTGCTTTTTTTGCGGTTC
>SYEN01000582.1 GCA_005800795.1 Burkholderiales bacterium
AACCGCAAAAAAAGCACTTGCGACCCCTCAAATAGTTGGCCGCACAGCTAAAAACCGTGTGTCCGCCGCTTGTTTTCACTCTGGTAACCATAGGTATCCTCTAGGATACTTTGGTTACGAAACGCCCTAATTACCAAACAATTACTTACAATCAAAACACCCCTAAGGCCAAACCCGCCGCCAATGCCGCGCCGGTGTCTTCACAGCGCTGCAATTGATCCGGTGCAATCACTTTTTCCGCCAGGATTTTCTCTGGTGTTTGCGCGTGGGTGCACACGATGACCGCTTCGGCTGCCTTACGCAGCCGCCAGCCGGTGCAAATGCGGTCTATCTGCCGCACGGCGTTCTCGCCGTCGCTACCGGCGCAAATCAGCGTGGCGTAGGCGCGGCCCGTGATGCGATCGAGGGCAGCATAGTAGGTGCGGTCAAAGAAATCTTTCATGATCCCGGACATCGACGCGAGATTTTCCGGCGTTACAAAGATAAAGCCGTTCGCCTGCAACACATCCGCTGCTGCCGCCTCACGTGCACGCACGAGCTTTACTTCGACACCTGCTTCACGCGCCGCACCGCGTGAAGCCGCTTCCGCCATTTGCCGCGCCCCATCCGTCATGCTGTGGTATACGATGAGCAGCGTTTTCATGGTGGCCGGTGAAGAAATGCTTCGGAAAATCAATCAGCCGAAATCTTCGCCGCCTTCACCACTTTCGCCCACTTCTCAACATCCGCGCGAAAGTAGGTTCGGAACGCATCAGGTGTGGTGCCTTCAGCATCCGCACCCAAGCCCGCGAATCGTTCCCGGGTCTCGGGCGATTTGACGATGCGGCTGACATCGCCGGATACCTTCGCAACGATTGCCGGCGGCGTGCCGCGCGGCGCAAACAGCCCAGACCAAAAAATGATTTCAAAACCGGGCACACCGGCCTCGGCTATTGGTGGCACCTCGGGTAACTGTGCGATGCGTTTGACACTGCTAACACCCAGCGGCCGCAGTTTCCCTGATTTGACCATCGGCAAACTCACCGGCACGCCGCCCATGTAAACCGAGAGTTGCCCACCGATGAGATCGGTCACCGCCTGTGGGCCACTCTTGTAAGGCACATGCAGCAACTGCACACCGGCCAACAGGCCAAAATATTCCCCCGCCAGGTGATCCGAACTGCCGGTGCCACCGCCGGAACCATAGCTCACCGCGCCGGGTTTCGACTTCGCCATCGCGATCACGTCTTTCACCGATTGCAGCGGTGAACCCGCCGGCACCACCAGCAGGTTGTAGCGCGAGGTAATCTGCGTAATCGGCTCGAAATCGCGCAGCGCGTCAAACGGCAGTTTTTTGAAGTACGACGGCGCAATGGCCATGCTCGCCGCGCCGAACAGCAGGGTATGGCCGTCGGCCGGCGCCTTGGCCACCACATCCATGCCGATGGTGCCACCCGCGCCCGCGCGGTTGTCCACCACCAGCGGCTGCCCCCACAGCTCGTTCAATTTTTGCCCCAGCACACGGCCTACGATATCCATGCTACTGCCGGGACCGATGTGGATCACCATGCGCACCGGTTTGGTGGGAAACACCGTGCCTTGCGCGAACGCCAAAGCCGGTACGCCAGCCACGAGTACGGCAGACGCGGCGCGTATCATGGAAGTTTTCATGGGCAATGTCTGTTAGTCGTAAAACGTGGCGTAATCTTCGAGCGTAATGCGCTCAGGCTGAAATGTATTCACCACGGCATCGGTTTGCGCAAACCCCAGAGCAATGCCGCACATGATGGTGTAGTCACGCGCTATGCCCAGTTCATGCCGCACGATATCCGGATAACTCGCAATCGAGGCTTCCGCGCAGGTGTGGAGCCCACGCGCACGCGCTGCCAGCATCAGCGTCTGCGCAAACAGGCCGTAATCGAACCAACTGCCGACCTCGAGCGTGCGGTCAATAGTAAGCACCATTCCGGCGGGCGCACCAAAAAATGTATAGTTGCTCGCTCGGTACGCTTTCGACTTTTCATGGTCGCCGCGCCCGATACCCAGCGTGCCGTACAGACCCCAACCGCAGGCGCGACGGCGCGCAAGATACGGTTCTTCAATGGGATCGGTGTAATAGTTGTAATCGCGCTTGTGGCCGGGCTCATCAGTCAAGAACGCCTGCTGTATCGCGTTGCCGACGCGCTTTAAAGTCTCACCGGTCAACACATGCACCCGCCATGGCTGAATGTTGGAGCCGCTGGGCGCGCAGCGGCCAAGATCAACTATTTCACGCAACATCTCTTTCGGCACAGGGTCGGCCTTGTATGCACGTACCGAACGCCGCGTGCGCGCGGCCTCAAAGACATCGGCGGCTGGCTTGCTCAAATCAATGGTCATGGGCTCCTCCAGCAACTATGGTAACACCAGCTTCAGCGCCACAAACATCGTCGGTTAGAATGCGACTTCGTTTCAACAGCGCATTTCACGATCAACCGATGAACCCAGCATGAACACACCTATTCGCATCACCCTCGGCGGTTACGGCCCGCAGAACACCACCTGCAGCCGCGGCATCAGGATCATCGGCGACACGCTCGCTGCGCAGTTCGGCAACGACGTGAAAATTCACTATGTATGGAACGTGATGGATTTCGGCTACAACGCGGCTGATCTTTTCTGGATGGTCGAGGACGGGGTGTTGTCCCTGACCTATCAATCCACCAGCTACATTGCCAACCGCGTACCGGAGCTGGATTTCGTCGATCTGCTATTCCTGTTCGACAGCCTCTCCGACGCACGCGCCGCCATCGACGGCGAATTTGGCGCGTGGCTGGCTCGCAGCATCGAAGACAAAATTCCCGGCTACCGCGTGCTGGGGTTTTTCGAGAACGGCTACCGGCACATCTCCAATCAGGTGCGGCCCGTGCGCACGCTGGACGACTTGAAAGCGATGAAAATTCGCATCATGCCGGGTGAAATCCATCGCCGCAGTTTTGAACTGGCGGGCGCCGTGCCCTGCCCGCTGGACCTCAAGCCGGGGCTGGAAGCCATCGTTTCCGGCGCCGTGGACGGACAGGAAAACCCGCTCGCCAACACCGTCGATTACAACGCACACAAAATACACCGTTACCACACGCTCACGGCGCATTGTTATCACTCACGCGGCATCTACATGAACCGCAAACAGTTTGACAGCTGGCCGCAGGCGCTTCAGGCTGGCATGCGAGCCGCCGTGCGCAAAGCCGTGCTCGCGCAACGCGAGCTCGCAGAAGCCGAAGAACGCCTCGCCCGCACCGCCATCGAAGCCGCCGGCGGCGAAGTGGTTGAGCTTACGCCTGATGCACGGCGCGCTTTTATGCAGGCGGTAAAACCGCTGCACGACGAAGCGCGCCGGCGCTTTGGTGAGGCGCCGTTTGCGATGATTGGCAGGAGGACTTGATTTATTTGTCCGGTTCACTACACGTGCGATACACCCGTTTAGGTTTGCCAGATTTGCGGGTCAACATCAGTTTGTCGCGTCTCGAAAGCTGTTTGATCGCATATTCACGTTTGCAAGCGGCTGAAC
>SYEN01000056.1 GCA_005800795.1 Burkholderiales bacterium
AAGATTGGCGCGCTCATTTCAACGGCTGAGAAAGGGGACAAGACTGATGGACGAGAATTGAAGGCACGGGCAACGCTGGCTGTGACCACTGTACTAACGGTCGGTGGTATTAAACCAAAAAAATCAATAAAAACAAATACTTACATAAATCTCTATTTGCCTCTAAACTATCGCCTATTTTTCTTGATCCAACAATAATACTCAATATGAAAAAATACGTTTTCGCACTGCCCGCTGCCGTACTGTTGATGCAACCCGCTGCGCAGGCGCAGCAATATCCCAACAAGCCCATCCGCTTTATCATTTCGTTCGGGCCGGGTTCGGCCAGCGATGCACTGGCCCGCATAGCCGGTCAGGAATTGACCGCCACTATGGGACAGCCCGTAATCGTAATGCCCAAACCCGGCGCGGATGGCGCGCTATCGGCGCTGGAAGTCAAACGTGCCAACGCTGATGGCTACACCTTTCTGTTTGGCACCAACAGCTCGCTCGCTGTCGTGCCCAATATGCGCAAGGAAGTACCGTACGACGTGATGAAAGATTTCACGCCCGTGACTTACCTCGGCGACAACACGTTTTTTGTGGTGGTGCATCCTTCGGTGCCGGCGAAATCCCTGTCGGAACTGATTGCACATGCCAAGGCCAACCCGAAGTTGTTGAACTACGCGGCGGGCAATACCTTTGCGCTGGTGGGCACAGCGCTGTTCGCCAATAACAACGGCCTCAGCATGCAGGCGGTTACCTTCAAGTCAGAGCCTGATGCGTTGGTCGACCTGCTGTCGGGCCGCATTCATCTGATGTTCAGCACCTCCACCATCGCTGGGCCGCAGGTGCGTGAAGGCAAGCTGCGCGTGCTCGCCACCACACTGGCGGAACGCAGCCCGCTGATGCCTGACGTGCCATCGTTCCCGGAAACGGGGCAGGCCAAATTCCCCATAGGCCCATGGTTTGCCCTCATGGGCCCGGCAGGTATGCCAAGAGATATCGTCGCACGCATGAACAAGGAAATGGTCGCTACGCTCGCCAAACCCGCGATCAAAGAAGCCATGCTGCGCCATGGCTTCATGGCGAAATCATCAACGCCTGAAGCATTGGCCTCGCATATGAAAGATCAACTCGCGATCTGGAAAACTGCGTTGAAGTCTGCCGGCGTGGAGCCTCAATAACACCAACTACAGCCACTCCCCCTAAACACTGTTCGACACCCTTCAACACGTCAGGAGTATCCCATGGCCGGCAACGCGCAAATGATCATCGACCTCGACAAGAAACGCATGGAAGCCACCGTCGGCAAAGATGTCGCCACGCTAAACGAATTGATCGCCGACGATCTTGTCTACACCCATTCCTCGGCACGGCAGGACACCAAAAAGAGCCTGATCGACGCCATGATCAGCGGCCAGACTGTCTACACCGGCCTCGTGCCCTCGGAAGTCAAGGCACAGGATTGCGGCGACGCCGTCGTGCTGACCGGCATCGCCCGCATCAGCGTATTGGCCAACGGCAAGCCCAACAGCTTCGGCGTGCGCTTCACCGAAGTCTACGCAAGGCGCGGCGGGAAGTGGCAGATGGTGGTTTGGCAGTCGACCAAGCTGCCGGAGTAGTTGTGAATCGTGGCCATTCGGCGCAGGCATGACGCCGCTTCTGCGTATGGCTGGAGCCCTGCAACGTGCGGCCGTTCTGGCTCTCACCATGGCGGCAAATGGCGCCATGCTTGCCCATGCCCCCGTTGCGGCCGCGGCCGTTGGCACCGCTGAACGCTATCCCAACCGGCCGATCCGGCTGGTAAATCCGTTCGCGCCGGGCGGCGTCACCGATGTTACTGTGCGACATCTCACGCCGCATATCGTGAACGCATGGGGCCAGCAAATCGTGATCGACAACCGGCCCGGTGCAGGCACCAATATCGGTACCGAAATCGTGGTGCGTGCGCCCCCGGACGGTTATACCCTGCTTGCCACCACCACATCCATCGCAACCAACCCCAGTTTCTATCCGCGCCTGCCGTTCACCGCCACACGCGATCTTGCACCGGTGGCACTACTGGCAGAGACCCCCGGTGCACTGGCCGTGCACATGGGCCTGCCGGCGAAGACACTGCCAGAACTGATTGCACTGGCGCGCGCGCAGCCGGGCCAGATCACGCTGGCTTCGGCCGGCACCGGCACCTCTACGCACCTAGCGATTGAACTGCTGAAAAGCATGGCGAAAATCGACGTGGTGCATGTGCCGTTCAAAGGCGGCGGCGGCGGCATCGTCGGCGTGATGGGTGGACAACTCAGCGGCGTGATGACGGTGCTGACACTGGTGCAATCGCATCACAATACCGGCAAGGTGCGCATCGTCGCCGTTACCACGCAAAAGCGCAGTCCGCTGGCAAACGACATTCCAACGTTCGCGGAGGCCGGCCTGCCGGGTTATGAAGCCGCCGCGTGGGTGGGTCTGTTCGCGCCACGCGGCACGGCCCTGCCCGTCATTCATAAGTGGAATGCCGAAATCAATCGCGTCATCCGCGATGCCGATCTCAAGGAACGTTTCAGGTTGGCGGGCTTGACTGTGCCCGGCGGCAGCGAGCGCGAGTTCAGTGCCTTTTTCATGAAAGAAACCGAACGCTGGGCGGCGCTGATCAAGACGGCGAATATTTCAATCTCGCCCTAACGCCCAAGTTATTATAAAAATACTCAATAAAAACAAATAGTTACAATTGAAGTCTTCGCTCTCTGTTAGCGCGCTGCGCTGTAAAGCGCCCGCAGTAATCACAAGATGGGGCAGCAAGAGCTGCGACCCAATAAATGCTTTAAGGTTTTTTATCGCAAACGTCCGTCGACAATCTCAAAGCGAACGGAATTAGTTTGCCGGTATTCATGAAACGCTGAAGAAGACGCCACGTTGTATAAGTAGCTAACGGCTATCCTGCCGGGTAGCCCCTGTTGCAGTGTCAACGCACGCCGAAGCTGCTAGACTTTTGAGCCGGAACAACGACTCCCATCCCAGACCTTCATGCCCAATAACCAAAGCACCATCCGCGTCGGCACCGGCGCGGGTTTTTCCGATGATCGTATAGACCCGGCGGTCGACCTTGCCGAACGCGGCCAGGTCGATTATCTGGTGTTCGAGTGCCTCGCTGAACGTACCATTGCGCGCGAAAATCTGGCTCGCCTGAAAGACCCGGAAAAAGGTTACACACCCTATCTCGCCGAGCGGTTTCAGGCCGTGCTGCCGGCCTGCGTGAAGAACAACATACGCATCGTCACCAACATGGGCGCGGCCAACCCCGCCGGCGCGGCACGCGCAGTACGGCACGAAGCCAGCGCGCTGGGTTTCGCGGACCTGCCCGTCGCCTATGTGACCGGCGATGATGTCGCCGATATCGTACGCAACAATCCGCAACTGCCGCTGATGGAAGACGGCTCGCCGGTCGAAGCTTTGATTCCGCGCATGGCCTCGGCCAATGTGTATTTGGGCGCCGATGTCATTCACGCTGGACTCGCCACCGGCGCGCCGGTGGTCATGACCGGGCGCGTGGCCGATCCCTCGCTGTTTGTCGGCTGCATGATGCACGGGCTGGGCTGGCGCTACGACGATTACGCCAAACTTGCCGTGGGCACACTGGCCGGACACATGATGGAGTGCGCGGCGCAACTCACCGGCGGCTGCTTTATCGACCCCGGTAAGAAAGATTGCGACGACCCGATTACCCCGGGCTTTCCTTTCGCGGACATCACTGCCGATGGCGCGCTCACACTCGGCAAACTCGATGACTCCGGCGGCCGCCTCGATGTGCAGACCTGCACCGAGCAGGTGCTGTACGAAATGCACAACCCCACGAGCTACATCACGCCCGATTGCGTGCTCGACATTACGGATGTGGCGTTCAAACAGGCGGCGAAATGCCGCGTGCAGGTCACCGGCGCCAAAGCGCGGCCCCGCACACCCACCTACAAAGTGGTGGTCGGCTACCACGACGGCTATATCGGTGAAGGCGAAGTCGGCTACGCCGGGCCCAATGCGCTGGCGCGTGCGCAGCTTGCCGAGAAAATCGTACGCGAGCGGTTAAAAAAACGCGGCTTCACTTACCCCGAAATTCGCGTCGACTACATCGGCATGTCCGCTCTGCACGGCATGAACACGCATGGCAGCGGCCGCCCCGAGCCGTACGAAGTGCGCCTGCGCATCGCCGCGCGCAGTCACGACCGCAAGGCCGCACTCGCCGTTGGCTTTGAAGTGCGCACACTCCATGTCAACGGGCCCTCGGGAGGCGGCGGCGGCTCCAACGGCATCCGTGAATTGCTGGCCGTGAAATCCATCCTGATCCCGCGAGAAATGGTCAAAACCCAGGTCACCGTAGAAGGAACATTATGAGCACCAAAGTCTACGAACTCGGCCACGCTCGCGCCGGCGACAAAGGCAACACCTCGAATATCTCCGTAACCGCTTACGACGAACGGGCTTGGAACATCCTGCGTGATCAACTCACACCAGAGCGCGTGCTGCACGCCTTCACCGGCATTGCCGACGGGCCAGTTACGCGCTACGAACTGCCCAAGCTGCGGGCGCTGAACTTCGTCATTGAAAACGCACTCGGCGGTGGCGTCACGGTGTCGCTGGCGCAGGACATGCACGGCAAGAGTCTGTCGTTTTTGATGCTGGATATCGAGCTGAAAACGTAGCTACGCCGGCTCGGCGTAGAGCCGCCGACGTTGGGTGCGGCAGGCTCGCTCGAATGCAGCAGCCAGCGGTTCAGCGTGCACCAGTGAAAACTGCGGCACGTACCTTGTGATTACCCCGCCACCGGTATCTTCGCCTCGCGCACCACGCGTTTCCATTTCTCGGCATCGGATTTGATGCGATTGAAAAACTGGTCCGGCGGGCCGCCCGCCGGCTCCATGCCTTCGCTCTCGAACCATTTTTGCATTGAGGGCGTCTTCAGGATGCGCGCAACCTCGGTATTCCAGCGGGTGATAATTTCCTGCGGCAGCGCCTTCGGCCCCCACATGCCGTACCAGTGTATGACTTCGAAACCCGGCAGCGATTCACTGATCGTGGGTACATCAGGCAAGGCACGCGAACGCTTGCCCGGCGTAATACCAATGGCGCGCAGTCTGCCATTACGAATATGCGGAATCACCGGCACCATGCTGCTAAAGCTGGTGTGAACCTCCGCCGCCAGCAGCGCCGATACCACCGGTCCGGTGCCCTTGTACGGCACATGCGTCATGTCAACCTTGGCGTCGAGCTTGAAAAGCTCGCTCGCCAGATGTCCCAGTCCACCAGCGCCCGCCGAGCCGTAGTTGTACTTGCCAGGATTCGCGCGCGCAGAGGCGATGAATTCCTTCATGCTTTTGACCGGCGAAGTCGGATGCATGGTGACGATCAACCCGGTCTCGCCGATCAGAATGATGGGGGCTATGCCGGTCACGGTGTCATAAGGCAACTTATGCAGCGCCGCGTTGGCACCATAGCTGCCCGAGACGAGGATCAGCGTATACCCATCGGCCGGCGCGTTGACGACAATACCCGCACCGATGGTGCCGCCGCCGCCGCCCCGATTGTCAACAATGATGGGCTGCCCCCATACTTCATGTATCTGCGGGCCAATCAGCCGCGCCAGCGTGTCGGAGCCGCCGCCCGGCGCGAAGGGCGTGACGACGCGAATGGGCTTGCTGGGGTACTTAGCCTGCGCGTGCGCCGCGATCGCGTTGGCTAGAAACAGGCAGACGGCCAAAGCCTGAATGCTGAGTTTGATCATGAAAACGCCTCCTCGCGCATTTGAGAACTTCCGGTAAAAGCCTTTTCCGCCGCTGCAATTGCGCACTGGCTTTAAAAACGATCATGACGAAAGGCCAAGGCAGCCTTCACCAAATAACCATAAGTATTTGTTTTTATTGGTTTTTTTAAACAGCGAAAAGGTGCACTCACGCACAGCGGCTTCAATCGGCCGCTGCAGCGATACCAACAACAACCGGGCGTTCATGCAGCCGGACTTCAACTGCGTCAGCTGCCGTCAGCCTCGAAACAATCGCGCTGCTCATACGGTCGCGCCAGCGATGCACCGCTTGGGACACAGCGCAACCGGCCTTGATGTTGAGTCCGGGAAGCCCTGTCATCGGAACGCGCACTACCCATTGGCATTGGTACGTGCGCTTCGTGTTCGCGCTACTCGTCCTTGCCGTCTTCCTTGAATTTCTTGAGTTTAGGCAGGATGAACGGCAGCAGTATCGAAATCACCGACATCACCACCAGTGTAATGGTGATCGCGCTGCTGAAGAATATCTTCGGACTGCCGCCGGAGATTGTCATCGCCTGGCGGAACGATTGTTCCATCATGCCGCCCAGCACCAGCGACAGCACCAGCGGCGCCACGGGGATATCGATCTTGTCGAACACGTAGCCAATCACGCCGAAAATCAGGATCAGGTACAGATCGGTCATGCTGCCATTGATCGCATATCCGCCGATCACGGAGATCGCGATGATCAGCGGATACAGGATGCCCGACGGAATCTTCAGCAGTTGCACAAAGATGCCGATCAGCG
>SYEN01000057.1 GCA_005800795.1 Burkholderiales bacterium
GGTGCGGCGCGAGGAATCAGGCCTGCGCCGCTACGTGCATCTATCGACCGGCAACTATCATGCGCGCACCGCGAAGCTCTACACCGATTTTGGATTTTTCACCTGCAAGGAAGAGATGACTTCGGATGTGAACGAGGTGTTCCTGCAACTGACCGGTTTGGGCCGCGCCTCGACACTCAAGCATCTGTGGCAGGCGCCGTTCACGCTGCACCCGAATGTACTGCGCGCCATCCGCGCCGAGACTGCGCAGGCGGCGGCCGGTCGGCCGGCAAGGATTACCGCCAAAATGAACGCGCTGCTGGAGCCGGAAGTAATCGGCGCGCTGTATGAGGCCTCGCGCGCCGGCGTGCAAATCGATTTGATCGTGCGTGGTGTGTGCGCGCTGCGGCCGGGTATTCCCGGTGTATCGGACAATATTCGCGTGCGTTCCATCATCGGGCGGTTTCTGGAGCACTCGCGCGTGTTTCATTTTCATAATGGAGGCAAGGACGATGTGTATCTGTCGAGCGCCGACTGGATGGGCCGCAACTTTTTCGGCCGCGTGGAAGTGAGTTTTCCGGTGCTCGATCCAACCTTGAAACAGCGCGTGATCGACGAAGGCTTGACGCCGTATCTGGCGTGCGCGGCACAGGCATGGATCATGGACCAACACGGCGAATACCACGCGCCGCCCTCCGGTGCGGAAACGGAAGCCAGCGCGCAGGCGCGGCTGCTGCAAACCCTGTCAGAATAAAATCGTTGTAAAACATGCACTTACTGCTATGGCGCCACGCAGAAGCCGAGGATGCCGCGGGCAACCTCTCCGACCACGAGCGCGCGCTCACAGACAAAGGCCGTCGGCAGGCCAAGCGCATGGCGGCATGGCTCAACGCACGTCTGCCGGTGGACACGCGAATACTGGTCAGCCCCGCCGTACGCGCGCAGCAAACTGCAGCGGCGCTTAAACGCGAATTCACCACCAGCGCGGCGCTCGATACTAGCGCCACCTGCGCCAGTGTCATCAAAATGCTTGGCCCGTGCCGGCCAGCCGGCGCGACACTCCTGGTCGGCCATCAGCCCACACTCGGTGAAGTGGCATCGTTCCTGCTGATCGGAACCGCTGGCAACCTCAGCGTGAGAAAAGCCGCCGTGTGGTGGTTCACGCTAAACAGCTCGCAGGATGGAGTACAGGATAAGCGCGCTGAGTTGCGCGTGGTAATGTCGCCGGGGATGCTGTAGCGCACCAACCCCGTAAAACCATCATTCCTGCGTAAGAATTCGAACTCGCCAATGGCAACGGCAAGTACCAGATCTCCTCGAAAAGGAAAGGCCGAAGGGCTTTTCGGGAATCGCGCTGACTGAAAAATGTCTTGCCTAGATGTTTGCAGTCACACAACGCGATCGAAAATAAAATCATTGACGACATTGCCTCTGCAGACCTTATCGCAACTGTGCGCACGCCACGCTGCATGCATAGGCGGCCGGCCGCAAGCAGCACTATTGGCCTATGGTGCTAGGCCCGCTCTGAATGATGCTACAAAAGAGTTCAACTAGTGCGGCAGCCAATTATCGGCGCAGTACGTTGTTTGCCTGCCCGTTACCCCGCGTGTTTTACTGTGTACGTTGCACAAAGCCCTCGGTGACCTACGTCCAATCACGTGGCCGTAGTGCAGGTGAAAACATGATCTGCTAAGCCATGGTGGAAATTACCCAGCTGCAGTTCCGCGATACAAGCACCAAAAAGCGGGCATGCGTAGCGCGGAAGCTGGCAATAGCCGCACAAAGGTGAAAAACGGATATCAACCAGTGCCGTCGAGACCGGGCACACCGACTTCCAGTACTGACGACACATCGGGCGCGAGCTCCAAGCACTTAGCGCGGGACACCGCAAGCACCCGTGCGTGGCCGGCCTTGGCGTGCGGTAGCGTGGTAGAAATCGGGCTGAAAATCACTTGTATCTCGCCCGATAACAACCCGGTGGTGGACAGTACGCCGCCCTTATAGGACACATGCGCCATGTAGGTGCTGGTCGTGGCCCGCAACAGTTACGTCATCAAATGCACGCGGGAACCCATGCAGACCGAGCAGGTGAGCTTGCCCGGCGGCGCGTGCGCGACGATTTCCATGCCGATGGTAGTGCCCGCGCCGGGGCGGTTATCGGTGACCACCGGCTGGCCCCACATTTCCGACAATTGGTTCGCGATGGTATGACCCACGACGTCCACGCCGCCCCCTGCGGTGTACGGGTTGACCATGCGCACGGGTTTCACCGGCCAGTTCGTTGCGGCGTGCGCGGCCGTGCTCCCCGCGAAGGCAAGGCCGAACAACCATGCGACACCATGGCAGCCTGCGGCCATCCATCGAAACACATTCATAAGTATTTGTTTTTATTGAATAATTTATCGAGGCAGTGATATTACCCCGAGGGCACTTTCACTCGTGGCCGCAAAGATAACGCCTCGCGGCCACAAGAATAGCAGCTGCGTACGCTGCTCAGGCCACCTTCGCCAAGGGCTGGGGCTGCTGCGCCGCCAGTACCGAAGCGGCTTCTTTCTCCACCACCGTACCCTTGAAGAAATCCGGGTTCTGTTTACCCAACATTCGCACCACATTGGCAAACACAAAGTCGCGGAAGTTGTCGGACGTGATGTGGCCCTCTTCGACCAGTTCATACGCTTCGGGCAGCGGATCGCGATAGTCGATTACGTCAAAGTGGCCGATATCGGAACTGTAGATCGCGTTGAGCTGCGCGCCGAACGGGTTGCCGCGGCTGAAGGCGGTGGCGTTCAGCCGGTCGTCGGCCTCGCAGCCGAAGTAGTACGGCTTCGCGTACAAGTCGACCCAATCTTCCTTGCGCGTAATTTTGCATGGCGCGTAGTCGTCGAGCTCGGTACGTTGGCCGGTCAGCCGCATGCCGTCGGGGTCAGGCCACCCGTCGCGCGCCTTAAGCGCGTCAGCGATGTCGGTATAGCCATGATCCTCCACCAGCTTCATCAGCAGTTTGCGGTCGAGGCGGTCAGGCTCCATGCGCTTTAACGCCGGCGCACCCTTGCGCTCCCAGTGTTCGATCAAATCGCAGAAGAGCTGCACGCCCCAGCCCACACCGCCTTCGAGAAATGCAAAGTTCAGTTGCGGGAAACGCCGCGTCACGCCGCCGAGGAAAATGCCCTTGGCCACCGCATGCCCGGCGGCCGCAAAGTGTCCGATATGGTTGTAGACAAAATTGTTCGGTGAATTACGCAGTCCGAAGCCGTTGCCCGAGCTATGGAAAGTTGGCGTCATCTTGACGTCGATGCACTTCTGCCACACCGCATCGTAGTCATAAGGGCTATCGATGCCGAACACGTCGTACCACACGCTCTCTCCGGGTCCGGCCTTCGGCTGCGGTATTGCGCGCGCGATATTGCTGCCGAACATGCCGGTCTTTAACCCCAGTTGTTTGGTGACGAATTCAAGCTCGTCGATGGCTTCATCCGGCGTGTGCATCGGAATAATCGTCGCCACTGTCAGACGGTCTTCCAGCCCGCGAAAATACTCTGCCGTCACAATGTTGTAGGCGCGTATCACCGCGCGGCGCGTCTCGTCGTCCTTGATGCGCGGCAGGCGCAAGCCCATGGTCGGATACACCACAGCGAAATCGGAGCCGATTTCATCAAGCCGCTCGTGTAACAATTTCGGCATCATCGCCGTGGCGCGGTCGTACGTATTTTCCGCCTGCCGGTTCCAGAAACCCGGCATCGCAACGCGATGCTGATCACGCTCGCGCGGCGTCATTTTCAGCGTTGTGCTGGTGGTCTTTATCGCGGCCAGAAAGCCGTCGGCAGCCTTGCTGCCATGCGCCTTGCGCATTCTTTCGGCGAACACCGGCGTGTACTCCAGCCAATGGCCGTCAGCGTCAACTACAGGATGTTTCAGCCCGGAACGGATTTTCGCGGGACTCAGATGCTGGCTCATGCTGTTCTCCCAATGATTGTTGAAAACCCCAACTGCGCGAACTGCCCGCAGGACACTATGCGGATAGCTGCGTCACTAAGCGTGCGCCGCTGCCATGGGGTTTGTCAATCGTGGGAACCCACTGTAGCGCCAAGCCATTTGCAGCGCCGGATAGCGGCGCTAATGCGTGCAATTGAGCCAGTGCCGCCACCTTGCAGAGCCTGGTGACGCGGCTGGATGCCGTTGACATTTCCAGACATACCGCTTGTGCTTTCAATGGCCCCGCTCGACGCCATCGCTACTTTTTCGCCAACTCCAGCTCCACCAGAAACGCCTTGATTTCGGCGTAGTCTTCTTCCATGAATTTTTTCAGTCGCGCCGCGTTCATGAATTCCGACAGGCCATTTAAAGTGACCATTTCGTTTTTCCACTCGGGTGTTTCAACCAACTTTTGAAACGTGGCCTCCCAAAAAGCCACTTGCGCCGGCGTCATGCCGCGCGAACCGAATACGCCGCGCCAGTTGGACACCACCGAATTCGCGCCCTGCTCGCGCCAGGTGGGAATGCCGGAAAAATGTCCCGGCAGCCGCAGCGCCGAAGACACTGCGATGACGCGCGCAGCACCGGTTTTCATGTGCGGCACCCAACTGCCCACCGACACCGGCACCACGTCGATGTGGCCGCCGAGCATGGCCACTATCGCCAGCGCGCCGGACTGAAACACCACGTTGCGCGTTTTGCGCACATCCACGCCGGCGGCTTTGAGCGCACCTGCCACACCCTGATGATTGGTGTTGCCCAGGCTGGTGGCGATGCCGAAGCTCACCGACGTGGGGTCCTTCTTTAAACGTTCGATCAGATCGCGGCCCGTTTTGATCGGCGAATCCGCTTTCACCGCCACGCCGATGTATTCGCCGAAGAGATTCGCGATGGGCGCGAGTTCGGTATACGGCGCGGCGACGCGGCCCATCGCGTGGTTGGTCAGCACACCCTTGCCGGTGTGAAAAATGTAGTGCCCGTTGCCGGAGAATTGATTCAGATAGGTTTGCGCCACCGCACCGCCGCCGCCGGTTTTGTTTTGCACTGACACCGCCGGATCGAAAAACTTTTGCGCTTGAAACACGCCCGCCATCAGACGCCCCATGCGATCCGGCCCGCAGCCCGGCGCACAGTTGACGATGATTTCAATCGGGTTGTCGGGCTTCCAGCCTTGCGCGGTCACACCGGCGGAAAACGCCATCAGCATGACGAGCGCGACCCTTGTCATGACTGCACCAAAACGCATGCGCTCTCGTTGCATGAAACCCCTCCCAAGGCTCTACAAAACAATCAATTAAATCAGATGGTTATAATCAGCCACCTTGGCATGCCGCACCCTGCTATTTTTTGACCAATCCCACGTGCGTCAAAAAGTCTCGAAACTCTTCGCGCCGCGAATCGATGTACTTGCGAAACTGCCCGCCATCGAGAAAATTTTCTTCGAAGTTGTTGTTCGACGAATACTCCTTCCACTGCTTGGTAGCCATCATGCGCCGTAGCATGTTTTCCACTGTGGTCACTGCCTCCCGGGGTGCGCCAGCGGGCATCGCGACGCCGCGTCCAGTACCCACCACGATGGGGTAACCCAATTCTTTCATCGTCGGCACGTTGGGCAGCGCTGCCATGCGCTTCTCACCCGTCACTGCCAGCACGCGCACTTTTTTCGATTCCAGATGCGCCGCGACTTCGCTGTGATTTTCCGTCGTCAGATGAACATGCCCGCCCGCCACCGCCGTGCCGGCTTCCGAGCCGCTCTTGAACGACACGTACTTAAACTTTGCGCCAGTTTGTTTTTCGAGCATGTACTGGAAGAGCCGACCCGACCCGGTCGCCGACGCTATGGAGCTGACCAGGGTATTGGGCTCGCGTTTGGCGGCCTCGATCAAATCCTTGATGTGGTTGAACTTGCCGTCACCGGTGACCGCCACGACCTGCGGATCCATCGCCAGAAACGCCACTGGCGTGAAATCCTCCAGCGAAAAACCCAAATCAGGCCGCACCAGCGCAGACATGAAAGTGCCGGTGGCCACCGCCAACAACACATGCGGATCGCCTTTCTTGCCCTTGACGTAGTTGTACGCAATCACGCCGCCGCCGCCCACGCGATTGGAAATCACCGGCGCCTGCGTCACCATTTTTTCGCGCGTCATGATGTCGCTTATCAGGCGCACGAACAAATCGGTGCCGCCGCCCGGCGCGGAGTGTGCCACCAGTTCCAGCGGCTGCGAGGGGAATGTTTGCGCGTATGCGCCGGACAGACCCGGCAAGCCACTACCCCCGGTAACAACCAGTGCGCCAACCATGGCGCTAAGTGCAAATGGTTTCATTGGATCTCCAAGTAATTTAATGCGTAGTTTAGCTGCGCGCGTGACACAGGTGTAGCGCAGCTCCCGCCCTACTTTTTACCGTACTTCCCGGCGCAGTCACAAAGCGGTAGTATTACCGCCACTTTAATGTCCCGTCCCGCGTTTGCAGCAACAAATTATTTAATAAAAACAAATAGTTGCACAAGAATCCCTCACCCCGGAGTAGTGATTGAAACCCACCAATATTTCGCACCCCGATTACTGTCATAAAGTGGTCGATTGCCAGTACGCATGCCCTGCGCACACGCCTGTCCCCGAATACATCCGCTTGATTGCCGCCGGCAAGTATGACGATGCCTACATGGTCAACTGGA
>SYEN01000008.1 GCA_005800795.1 Burkholderiales bacterium
CCGATATCCACCAGACAAACACCCACATCCTTTTCGTCATCGGACACCACCGCCGTGGCGGAGGCCAGCGGCTGGAGCACGAGGTCGCTCACTTCCAGCCCGCAGCGGCGCACGCACTTCACAATATTCTGCGCCGCCGACACCGCGCCGGTGACGATGTGTACCTTCACCTCGAGCCGCACGCCGGCCATGCCCAGTGGCTCGCGCACGTCGTCCTGGCCGTCGATGATGTATTCCTGCTCGAGGATGTGCAGTATTTGCTGGTCATTCGGAATCTGCACGGCCTTGGCGGTTTCCAGCACGCGGTCGATGTCGATCTGCGCGACTTCCTTGTCCTTGATCGCCACCATGCCCTGCGAATTGAAGCTCTTCACATGACTGCCGGCGATACCGGTGTGCACCCGCGTGATCTTGCAATCGGCCATCAGCTCGGCCTCCTCCAGCGCACGCTGGATCGCCGACACCGTGGTTTCGATATTCACCACCACGCCCTTTTTCAGGCCGCGGGAAATATGCGTGCCCATGCCGATGATTTCGAAGCCGCCATTGGAACCATCGGCTTTCATTTCAGCAACGATGGCGACGATCTTCGACGTGCCGATGTCGAGGCCGACGATAATGTTCTTGCTGTCGCGTGCTTTGTTCATGGCCATGATCAGGCGTTCGGCTTTTTTGTTGGCGCAGCCGGCACCGCAGCGGCACCCGGCTCTTTCACCTGCGCGAGCCCCGGCACACGCACGGCAAAGCCGTTGCTGTAGCGCATGTCCACGCCATCTGCCCGGCGCCCCAGCGGTGCAATGGTTTGCGGATACACCAACAGAAAACGCGCCACGCGCGCATCCAACTGATCACGCCCCAGCTCTACGGCGGTGCCATTGTCCAGCCGCACCTGCCAGGCGCGGCGTTGTGACAGATGCACCTCCACCGGCTCGCGCCCGATGGCGGAAAACGCGCGCCGGAAGGCGTCGAACTGCACCGCGACTTCACGCGACGTGCCGTCCGGCCCGCTGAACTTCAGCAGTTCCGGATAATAGACGGCGCGAAACACCTCGCCCTGCCGATTCACCAGCGCATCGTTGCCCCAGCGCGCCAGCGGCTGGTGTTCCTCGAACACCACGTCCACGCGGTCGGGCCACTGGCGGCGCACCTCGGCTGTGCGCACCCACGGCAATGTCTCGAACGAATTGCGCAGGCGCACGATGTCGACCGTGAAAAACGTGCCGCGAAAATCGCGCTTGGTGATGGCTTCGACCTGTTCGTGCGTCACCAGCCCCGGCGCACCGATGACGCGAATTTCACGCAGCGCAAACACCGGCTGGTGGATGGCGTACCGCACCGCGCCATAGAGCACGAGCAACAGCGCTGCGGTCAGCAACAGATCGGAGACGCGATTCAGCGCCGCAGCGTTATCCCACATGCGCCGTCTCCAGAATTTGCAGCACCAGATCGTCGAACGCGATGCCTCGCGCGCGCGCCGCCATCGGCACCAGACTATGATCCGTCATGCCCGGAATCGTGTTCATTTCCAGAAACCACGGCTGATCGTTGGCGTCGAGCATCACGTCCAGCCGTCCCCAGCCTTGGCAACCCAGCACCTTGAACGCGGCCAGCGCCTGTGTCTGTATGCGCGCTTCGAGTTCAGCCGGCAGGCCGCTGGGACAATGGTATTGGGTCGCTTCGCCGAAATACTTGTTGTGGTAATCGTAATTGCCTTCCGGCGCGGCGATGCGCACCAGCGGCAACGGCGCATCATTCAAAATCGCGGCAGTCAGTTCACGGCCAGCGATAAACTGCTCGGCGATCACGCTGCCATCGTGCCGCGCGGCCAGCTCGTAGGCGGGGCCGAACTTTTCCAGCGATTCGACTTTGGTGATGCCGATGCTGGAGCCTTCGTGCGCGGGCTTCACGATCAGCGGCAAACCCAGACGCTCCGCCACAGCCACGGCATCAAAATCCGCCGTTAGCATTTCATACACCGGCGTGGGGATGCCCGAGGCCAGCCACACCAGCTTGGTACGCCACTTGTCCATCGCCAGCGCACTCGCCATCACGCCGCTGCCGGTGTACGGAATACCCATCACCTCCAGCGCGCCCTGCACCGTGCCGTCTTCGCCGGAGCGCCCGTGCAAGGCGATGAACACGCGGGCAAATTTCTGCGCCAGCAGTTGATCAAAACCTTTCTCAGCGGGATCGAAGGCGTGTGCGTCCACGCCCTTGCGTTGCAGGGCTGCAAGCACCATGTTGCCGCTGCGCAGGGAGATTTCCCGTTCCGCGCTCCGGCCGCCCATCAGCACCGCTACCTTGCCGAGGTTACTCATAGTTCGTCACCCTGGCACACAGCGTCTCTTGGGCGGCCCCGTGCGCCTGCCCACACCCCCGCTCCGCAGCACCGAGTCCGGTGCGCCCACCCATGAGTACGGCAACTTTTCCGGGAGCCGTCATGCCCGCTTCCCGATAATCCGCACTTCACGCTCAAGTTCGACGCCGAATTTTTCGCGCACCGTGTTTTGAGCCCGATCAATCAGCGCTTCAATGTTCGCGGCGCTCGCCCCGCCCACGTTGACTATAAAGTTGGCGTGTTTTTTGGAAATCTCCGCGCCGCCCATACGCAGGCCCTTGAGCCCGCTGGCTTCGATCAGCCGCGCGGCATAGTCGTTCGGCGGGTTGCGAAACACCGAACCGGCATTGGGTTGCTGCAGCGGTTGGCTGGCAATACGTTTACTTAGTAACTCCTTGATTTTATTACGAGATTTCTCGCCCGCATCACTGCCTTCACCGAGCGGCACGTTAAACGTGGCCTCAACAAACCATTCTTCGGTGGCGGCACTGACGGGCTTCACTGACCGGTAGCCGATCTCAAAATCGCTGCGCGCACGATGATGCAACACGCCCGCGCGGTCGATCGTGGTGACATCTTTCACCAGATTCCAGGTCTCGCCGCCATAACAGCCCGCGTTCATCGCCAGCGCGCCGCCCACAGTACCGGGGATACCGGCGAGAAATTCAGCCCCCTCCGCGCCATGCAACGCGGCGAAACGTGCGACCTTTGGCGAGGCGATGCCCGCTCCGGCGTGAATTTCGATTTCGCTTTCCCCCATGCCTTTGGACGTAGCCATGTGCGCCAGCAGCGTGATCTGCCGCAGCGCCCAATGCGTAAACACGACGGTGGCCTGAACACCGCCGTCGCGTACCAGGAGATTACTGCCAAGTCCAACAAAGTACAAGCCCCCGGTACCAGAATTTGTGCGCAAAAACGCCGAAAGATCATCAAGATCCGCCGGCGCGTACGTGCGTGCGGCCACACCGCCCGCGCGCCAGCTCACGTGTCTGGCCATCGGCTCGTTCAGCCGCAACTCGCCGCGCAGGGTTTGCAGATTCAGCGCCTCTGCCATATTCATTGCCCCACCACCGCCCCGGCCACGCCACCAATCGATCCCGCGCCCATCACCAGCACAACGTCGCCATCTCGCGCAGCGTTACGTATGGCCTCGGGCATTGCCGCCACCGTATCCACGAAAATGGGTTCAACCTTGCCTTGCAACCGTACGGCCCGCGCCAAGGCGCGGCCATCGGCAGCAACAATCGGCGCTTCGCCCGCTGCATACACTTCGGTGAGCACCAGCGCGTCAACGGTGGACAACACCCGGGCGAAATCCTCGAAGCAATCGCGCGTGCGTGTGTAGCGATGCGGCTGAAACGCCAGCAGCAGACGCCGCCCCGCAAACGCGCCGCGTGCGGCCGCCACCGTAGCCGCCATTTCCGCCGGATGGTGGCCGTAGTCGTCAATCACCGTAGCGTGTCCGCCGCCGGGCAAGACCGCCTCGCCGTAACGCTGAAAGCGCCGCCCCACGCCCTTGAATTCGGCCAGCGCCTTGACGATTTTCTCGTCGGCCACGCCGGCTTCGCTGCCGATGGTGATTGCTGCCAAGGCATTGAGCACGTTGTGCATGCCCGGCAAGTTCAGCGTGACCTGCAAATCGGATGCGCCCTCCCGAACCACCCGAAACCGCATCTGACCGCCACTGTGCGTGATATCCAAGGCACGCAACTGCGCTTCTGCCGCGAGGCCATAGGTCGTCACCGGCTTGGTGATGCGCGGGAGGATGTCTCGCACATTGGCATCGTCCACACACAGCACCACCATGCCGTAGAACGGCAGATGCTGGGTGAAATCGACAAACGCCTGCTTCAATTTGTCGATGGAATGACCATAGGTCTCCATGTGATCGGCGTCAATGTTGGTAATCACCGCCATCACCGGCTGCAAATGCAGAAACGACGCATCGGATTCGTCGGCTTCCACCACGATGAATTCGCCACCGCCCAGCCGCGCGTTGGCGCCCGCGCTGTTCAAGCGCCCGCCAATCACGAACGTGGGATCGAGGCCACCTTCGGCCAGCACGCTTGCCACCAGACTGGTGGTCGTGGTCTTGCC
>SYEN01000058.1 GCA_005800795.1 Burkholderiales bacterium
GCAAATCCTTGATGCGCGACTGATCAAGCACATACGAGCGTATCTGGTGGCCCCAGCCGATGTCTGTTGTGGAATCTTCCATTGCCTGTTTTTCTTCGTTGCGTTTTCGGAGTTCCAGTTCAAACAGGCGCGATTTCAGCATGGCCATGGCTTCAGCGCGGTTGCGGTGCTGCGAGCGGTCGTTCTGACATTGAACCACGATGCCGGTGGGCACATGCGTGATACGCACGGCGGAGTCGGTTTTGTTGATGTGCTGGCCACCGGCGCCGGACGCGCGAAAGGTATCCGTGCGCAAATCCGCCGGATTGATTTCAATTTCGATGGAATCATCGACTTCCGGGTAGACAAATACGCTGGCGAACGAGGTGTGCCGCCGGTTGTTCGAGTCGAAGGGTGATTTGCGTACCAGCCGATGCACGCCGGATTCCGTGCGCAGATGCCCGTAGGCGTAATCACCGCTGACTTTGAGCGAGGCGCTTTTAAGTCCCGCGACTTCGCCTGGCGATTCTTCCAGCAGTTCGACCTTGAACTTTTTGCCTTCGCAATAACGCAAATACATGCGTTCAAGAATTGAGCACCAGTCCTGGGCCTCGGTGCCACCGGAGCCGGATTGAATATCAAGGAAACAGTTGCTGGCATCCATTTCACCGGAAAACATGCGGCGAAATTCCATTTCCGCGACGGTGTTTTCCAGCGTATCAATGTCGGCGGCCACCGACACCAGTGTGGCGTTGTCGGTTTCTTCGCGCGCCATACCGAACAGCTCCTGAGCGTCGCGCAGGCCCGCCGCGAGCGAGGTCAACGAATTAACGGTGTATTCGAGCGCCTTGCGCTCCTTGCCGAGTTCCTGTGCGCGCTTGCTGTCGCTCCAGACGGCAGGGTCTTCGGCCAGCCTTACGACTTCATCAAGCCGGTTACGCCTGGTATCGAAGTCAAAGATACCTCCGCAGCTCCGTGGTGCGTGTGTCGATGTCGGAGAGCTGCTTGACGATGGCGTTGATGCGTTCGGCTTCCATGGTGCTAATGATCCTCTATAGAGAGCGGATTATAACTGATGCATTTGCAAGGCATTGAAAATCAACGCTGGCAATCCCGCAATAACGGGAATTCACAACAGGGTGCCGCGAGAGACCGTCCGTCCCATCCATCCTGTTTTGGCGCGTGGAAGGGGATACCCGCTTCCGCGGGCGGGAATGCAGATGAGCTAAAGCGGTTCCCAATGATCCACCACTACCTGTGTAGTCTGCATACCGTTGTATTCGTTCACGCTGAAACGGTACGCGGCATTTATGGTTTCGGGCAACGGCTCATTGTGACCAAACAAAATGCCTTCAAAAATCCTGCCGTCACGCCGCAGTCGCAGTTTCAAGTGCCGTTCGCCAACCACGCGCTGCTGCACGACCTCGAACGCATCCAGGAATCGAGGCTCGGGAAATCCCTGGCCCCAAATACCGTCTTGCAGTTCAAGGGCGATATTCAGCGTTGCGTGTTCGACAGGCAACGAGCCGTCGGTTTCGATTTCGCGATCGAGGTCAGCGGGGGCGAGCAGGGTGCGTGCCACGGCTTCAAAGCCGGTTTGAAATTTTTCGTAATCGACCTCGCGCAGCGTGAGCCCGGCCGCAGCGGCGTGACCACCGAATTTGAGGATCAATCCTGGCTCGCGCTTCGACAGAATATCCAGGGCATCGCGCAGATGCAGCCCGTGTATCGAACGCGCGGAACCCTTGATTTCGCCTTCAGCGCCGCGAGCAAACGCTACCGCCGGACGGTGAAATTTATCCTTGAGGCGTGAAGCGACAATGCCGATCACGCCCTGATGCCACTGCGGGTCGTAGAGACTGATAGTGTAGCTCGCAGCATCGGGGGTCAGCTCCAGCGCGGCGAGCGCGGATTCCTGCATATCGGCTTCGATTGAACGTCGCTCACGATTCAGCGCATCGAGTTCATTGGCGATGGTCTGTGCACGAGTGGCGTCATCCGTAGTCAAGCATTCAATGCCAAGCGACATATCGGTCAAACGCCCTGCAGCGTTCAGGCGCGGTCCGATTGCAAAACCCATGTCATAGGTGCTCGCGCGCGCCGGGTCGCGTTTGGCGACCCGCAGCAGTGCGGTGATGCCTGGTTGCGCACGTCCCGTACGTATGCGCTGCAAACCGTGCTGCACCAGAATGCGGTTGTTAGCGTCGAGTCGCACCACGTCGGCCACCGTGCCCAGCGCCACCAGATCAAGCAAGTGGGCGAGGTTGGGCAACTGCTGCATTCCGCGTTCGCGGAGCACCGCACGCAATGCCAGCATCAGATAAAACATTACACCCACACCCGCCAGATTTTTGCTGGGAAAAGGGCATCCCGCTTGATTGGGATTGATGATGCACCATGCATCGGGCAAGGTGTCGCCAGGCAAATGGTGATCGGTAATCAGCACCTTGAGGCCAAGGCGATTCGCCTCTGCCACGCCATCAACACTGGCAATGCCGTTGTCGACGGTGATGATGACGTCGGGCGACTTTTCACGCGCGGCGAGTTGTACGATTTCCGGGGTTAGACCGTAGCCGTACTCAAAGCGGTTGGGCACGAGGTAATCAACGACAGCCCCCATCGCACGCAGCGCGCGTAGGCCAACCGCACACGCCGTGGCGCCGTCGGCGTCGTAGTCGGCGACTATTAGCAGCTTCTTGCGTGCAGCCACGGCATCGGCCAGCAGCAGGGCCATGGATGGCAGGTTAAGCATGGTGTGGGGTGCGTGAAGCTTATCCAACACGGTTGCCAGCTGCTCTTTTTCGATGACACTGCGCGAGGCGAAGATACGCGCAAGCAGGGGAGACAAGCCCGAATGCGTGAGCGCCTCCAGGGCTTTGGCGGGTGCCTGGCGTACGGTAAAGGCCGGCATTGCTACCTTGCAGGGAATGTCATATCAACCATACACCCAACTCAGTCGCCCTTTATCCGGGTGGACTTTATGACCTTTGCCCATTTGGCGTTTTCGTTTTGCATGATGTCGATTGCCAATCTGGCGTGCTACGCACCGGTTCGGTGTCCCGACCTGGCAGACACGCATGAGCACTTTAGGCGTTGATGCATCGGCATGACTGATCATTCAGGCCAACGGCCCGGCTACGGCATCATAGGCGTATTCCGGCCCCGGCTCGTTGCCCTTGAGACTATCTGCGTTGGGCTCCCCCAGATAGCGGTGGCCACGCTGTGCTGCCTGTTCGGTTGCTGTGCGCACGCGCGGGCCACGTGTTCGTTGATAGCGCTCGAACGCCCGTTCTGGCGTGGGTTCAGTAGCGAGACAGCGCGCAAGTATCATCGCGTCCTCGAGCGCATTGGCGGCGCCTTGTCCGAGAAATGGCAGCATCGGATGGGCCGCATCGCCCAGCAAAACCACCCGGCCGGACCACCATTGTTCCAGCCATGGGCGGCCGAACAGGCCCCATTTGTACACTTGGCCGAGCACCGGACGCGAAATCACGGTGCGTGTGCCTTCATCGAAGCCGGAAAACTCTTGCAGAAATTCATCCAGCGGGGCGGGTATGGTCCAGCCCTCGGCTTCCCATTGACCGCGATGCGCCACTGCAATGAAGTTCAGCAATTCGCCACGCCGGACGAGGTAGCGGTTGATGTGGCGGCCTTGCCCAAACACCACAGCCGATTCGCGCAGATGGGGTGGCAGCACCGAGGTATCCACCAACCCCCGCCATGCGACGAACCCGGCGAATTCCGGCGGTGCCGGATTGAACAGCGTCTCGCGCAGGGTGGATCGAATACCGTCGGCGGCGATAACGACATCTGCCGTTTCCCTGTGGCCGCCGGCAAACCGCAACGTGACGCTGTTGCCCGTTGACTCAAGCCGCTCGACCGATGCCCCGAGTTTCAATGCACCCGGCGCAACTTGCGCCAGACGCGTGATCATCGCGTGTTGCAAATCCCAGCGGTGCAGGCGCATATAAGGCGCACCGTAAAGCGCTCGAAAGTCCTTGGTCATCATGCGGAAAATGACTTCGCCGGTGCGGTAGTGCCGGTATTCAGTATGCGGCGGTGTGACCGCAGTTTGCTCCAGCATGTCGCCCAGCCCGAAGTGAAAGAGCACGCGCGTGGCGTTCGGTGCTAATGTTATTCCTGCGCCTAAATCCACCAGTTGCGCCGAGCGCTCATAGACCGTAACTGAGAAGCCGGCCTGCTGCAGGGCGAGCGCTGCGGCCAATCCGCCGATGCCGCCGCCAGCGATGGCAATTTTCATCTCTTCGAGTACCGTGGTTTGTAATTAACCATTCTAAGGTGAGCCCTGATCGTCAGGTCGTTAGTACGCCTGTCGTGCCGTCTGACCGAACACTCATTTAATCAACAATTGCATTGGTACGCCACCACTTCCAGCGATCGGCTTTACGAATCACGAATTGCCTTGAGCCGTTCGGCGTGGAACTTATCAGCGTCAGCTCGCTCAGATGTTGGGAATTGAGGGCGTCAAGCAACGGGGCGATCCAGCTTTGTTCCAGTGCGGCCATGGCAGCTTGCCATGCGGCCAGATCGCCATGACGTATTGAGGGTATCAAGGATTCCAATGAGAAAAAGAGCCTTGCATTTTTCGCGGGTTTGCTAGTGTACGGCGTGAATTGCCGGGGAGGGTTTGCGATGAGGCAACCCGTATGGCGGGCCAGAGCGCGCAGAGTTGTATCGCCGCTGAAAACCGTTGCAAACGGTGCGTCCGGTGCATTCGTAACAGGCGGCATCACGCCGCCGCCCCAAAGCCACACACTATTGACCGCTGGCAGTCCGATCGCTTCGCGTTCAGCGTTTACTGGATGACTATGCAGCAGCATTTGCATTTCCGTGAGAAGTCGATGCCAACGTGCGCTGTCCTTGCCCGTGGGCAAGTGCGTGCGCACGTCACGACCGGCTACTGTGTCCCACGGCGTGGTGGTCATGGCGGGTGGGTTGGCGCACTGCAGGTACCAGCGCGTTGGCCAGGGAGTGTGCAGGGTAATTTTTTCGTCCTGCAAATGGGCACCCAGCGTGGCCGCCAACGTGACCGATTCCGCTTCGCTGAGTTGCAGCCCATTCTCATGGGAAGCCGTGAGGCCGTGCCGGCGAGTTTCAAGGTGCATGGGTGTGGCGCACAGCCAATAGCTTTGACCAGCATTAAAATTGTCGCCAGATGCGAGCAGCGGCGCCAGCGGCCAATCCTGCTGGCGTTCGACGCCGAACAATCCGCACAGCAGCGACAGGCTGTCGCGCGTGTCGTGACTGCAGGCCGCCTTCGCCAGCGCAGACTTCAGCCGTGGCGTGGATGCGCCATTCCATCCCGCCGCGGCGATTTCGCGTGGCGGGATCAGATAAGGAATGAAAACAGTGATTCGCATGGCGGTGTGACGACGGTGGCGCGCGAGTGTAGCACCCGGCGTGGGCTGAATTACAGTAAACTTCGCGCTTTCAAAGAATGCCTCCCTTGAATTCCTACGAACTTTTTATTGGCTTGCGCTACACGCGCTCGCGCCAGCGTACGCGATTTATCTCGGTGATTTCGCTGATCAGCGTGGTGGGCATTGCGTTGGGCATGACCGTGCTGATTACCGTGTTGTCGGTGATGAACGGCTTCCAGAAAGAAGTGCGCACACGCATGTTGTCGGCGGTGGCGCATGTACAGATCGCCGGTTCCAACGAACGGCTTGCCGACTGGAAGAAAATCGCCGACATCGCCAAAACCAATTCGCGGGTGCTGGCCACTGCGCCGTACGTGACTGCGCAGGGTTTGCTCACCAGCGGCAGTCAGGTGCGAGGAGCGTATCTTCGCGGTATCGAACCCGAGCTGGAAAGCAAGGTGGATGACCTCGCACGCAGCATGCGACGTGGTTCGGTGGAGGCGTTGAAGCCGGGCGACTTTAGCATCGTGCTGGGTGATTCGCTCGCGCGCGCACTGGGGGTCAATGTTGGCGACCGGGTGGTGCTGGTGGCGCCGCAAGGGCAGGTTACGCCAGCCGGCATGTTGCCACGCCTGCGGCAATTTACCGTTGTCGGCACGTTTCACATCGGCCACCATGAGATTGATGCAGGTCTTGCATTGACGCATATAGAAGACGCGCAAAAGCTTTATCGCATGGGCGATGAAGTCACTGGCGTGCGGTTGAAACTGGACGACCTGTTCCGCTCCAGGGAGGTCACTTATGACCTCGCCGGCAAGGTGCCCGGCAACGCGGTGATTTCCGACTGGACCAGCGTAAACGCGAATTACTTTCGCGCGGTGGATATCGAAAAGCGCATGATGTCGTTACTGCTGTTTTTTATAATTGCCATAGCCGCGTTTAATCTGGTGTCGAGCCTGTTCATGGTGGTGAAGGAAAAGCAGCCGGATATCGCCATTCTGCGTACGCTGGGCGCATCGCCCGGTGGCGTGATGAAAATCTTCATGACGCAGGGCATCGTGATTGGGTTGACCGGTGTGATTGTCGGCATTGTGTTTGGCATTCTTGGTGCGTTGTATGTGGCGGACATCGTGGGTTTTGTCGAGCGGGTGTTTGGCCTGCGGTTTCTCGATCCATCGATTTATCAGATTACCGAGTTGCCGTCGGAGCTGCGGCCGATGGATGTGGTGGTGACGGCATTGTTTTCTTTTGCCATGTCGGCGGTGGCGACGATTTACCCAAGCTGGCGCGCTTCGCGGGTCAATCCGGCGGAGGCGTTGCGCTATGAGTGATACCGCCGGCAGTGCTGTATTGGCCTGCAAGGGCCTGCGCAAGGTGTTCCAGCAGCCGGGCTTGGCTGAAGTGCCGGTGCTGCTGGGCGTGGATTTTGAAGTCGCGCGCGGTGAACGTGTGGCGATTGTCGGCGCCTCCGGTTCGGGCAAAAGCACGCTGCTGCATTTGATGGGCGGGCTGGATGAGGCCAGCGGTGGCGACATTTTCATCATGGGTAAAAACATTCGCACGCAAAGCGAGGCCGAGCGCGGCATGACGCGTAATCAGTCGCTGGGTTTTGTATACCAGTTTCATCACCTGCTGCCGGAATTCACTGCGGTGGAAAA
>SYEN01000059.1 GCA_005800795.1 Burkholderiales bacterium
CATCCACCACCTGCGGCAACAGCGCGAAATTGGCGATCTTGCCGGTGTGCCCGCCAGCCTCGTAACCCTGCGCCACCACGATATCCACGCCGGCCTTCACGTGCCGCTGCGCATTGGCCACCGTGCCCGCCAGGCCCAGCACCTTCATGCCCATGGCGCGTGCGCGCGGCACCATGCCGGACGGATCGCCCAGGCCCGCCGCGAACATGCTGATACGCTCTTCAAACAGCACTTCCAGTTGCGCCGCGATCAAGGTGTCGGAAATCACCACCTCGTTTTCCACTTCGCGCTCGGCAACGCTATGCTCCGCCAGCACGCGCCGCGCAAACGCAACATGTTCGGGAAACTTCTCGCGCAACTGGCGGCGCACCTCGGAGCGTGTCTTCGGCGCTTCGGCAAGCTTCGCGGGCAACAGCAGATCGACGCCAAACGGCTTGTCTGTCAGCGTGCGCACCTTGCGGATCACGCCTCGGATTTCTTCGGGCGTCAGACCGGAGCCGCCGATGCAGCCCATGCCACCCGCCTCGGATACGGCTGCAACAAGCTCCGCCGGGGTTGCCTTACCGCGCGAGCCCATGCCCGCGAGAAGAATCGGGTACTCAATACCCAGGATTTCGCACAGTTGCGTTTTCAAAACTGACCGGGCCATCATTACCACCCCAAAAAAAAAGAAAACAGCTAGGATTTGTCTCGCTTGAATTGCGGCACCTTGGAACCACCCGGGCGCACTTCATAGCACACGCGGACGCGATCGCCGACTTCGGTGTCCAGCGCATCGTCACCCACAATATTGGCCATCATGCGCGGACCTTCCTCAAGGTCAACCAGCGCCACCACATACGGCACGCGCCCGGCGAAATCCGGCGTGGGTGCACGATGCATTACAGTGAAGCTGTAGACGGCGCCCTTGCCCATGCTGGGCGTCCAATCCAGGCTGTCTGACCAGCAGTGCGGACACAAATATCGCGGCGGGTAGTGCAGTTTGCCGCACCCCTTGCACTGGCGCAGCAACAATTCATCGCGCGCACAGGCTTCCCAGAACAAGCGCGAATCGGCGTTGGGTATGGGAGCAGGCGGCGTGGGAACAGTTTGGCTCGACATGGTGATACTCCTTCTCTTCTACTTCCCGCTGAACTTGGGCTCACGCTTCTCGCGAAAAGCCGTGACCGCTTCCTGATGATCCTCGCTCATGCGCACCACCGGCATGTTGGAGGCCACGAGATCGAGCGCACCGCGCAAATCGGTCTCCAGCCCGCGATACAGAATGCGCTTCACCAGTTTCATCGCCAGCGGCGCGCCACGCGCGAGCTTGCTGGCGAAGGCCTGTGTCTCGTCAGCCAGCTTGTCGTCATCGAACACGCGATTCACCAGACCAATGCGCAACGCCTCCTCGGCGTTGACGGCCTCACAGCTCCAGAACAGCTCCAGCGCCTTGGCCACGCCTACGATACGGGGCAAATAATACGCGCCACCGGCACCCGGAATCAGCCCCATCCTGACATAGGTTTCCGCGAACTTTGCACTGCGTGCTGCAAAGCGCATATCACACATCAGTGCGATATCCACGCCGCCGCCGGTGGCAAGGCCGTTGACCGCCGCGATCACCGGCTTGTCGATGTCTTGCATCTTCAGCGCCAGCCGTTGCACGTTTTCACTGAGCCGCGCCTTGATATCGGCCGCCGTGTGACTGGCGTATTGGGAAAATTTGCCGACATCACCGCCGCTACTGAACGCGCGCCCGGTGCCGGTGATCACGATCACGTTCACGTCCTCGCGCGTGCGGTATTCCTCCAGCAGCCCCACCCAGGTGGTGATCATGTCATCGGTAAAGGCATTGAGCTTTTCCGGACGGTTCAAACGGATGGTCGCGACCTTGTCCACGACACTGGACACCACGTTATTGGACATGCGTTGCCTGCCTCCCTGTTGCGGAAATTGTAGGAGAAGGCTGACTTGCGCGTCAATTCATTTCAGAATCAGTTCCGATCAGTGGAACTTGCAATGACCACCCGGAAATGAACTGCTATCCTAGCCCTGATGCCATACCAATTGAACAAATTGAACATCCTGAACATCTGGAGCACCCGGTCATGATCATGCGTGGCGTGCAGCGCACGGTGGCGGTGTTCGATTGCTTCACGCCTCAGCACATGAGCCTCACGCTGCAGGAAATCTCGGGCCATATCGGCCTCGCGAAATCCACCACCTTTCGGATCGTGCAAAGCCTCGAAGAGGCCGGTTATCTGATACGGCTGGACGATCAAAAGTATTGCCTGTCGTTTCGCTTCACCCGGCTCGCCGGCATGGTGATGAGTACCCTGAGCATCCGCCAGATTGCGCGACCGCTGATGCAGGAACTCGCCCGCCTCACCAGCGAAACCGTGACGCTCAACATGGCCACGGGGCGTGACCGCACCTGCATTGATGTCATTGATACACCCGCGCCGCTGATGAGCATGGCACGCCCCGGCCAGCATGTGCGGCTCGAACACAGGGGCGCCACTGCTAAAACATTGATGGCCTATCTGCCGGCCATACAGCAGGAGCGCCTCCTGGCGCAACCCGCGAGCACCGCCGGGCGCCCTCCTGCTGAGCTGCTGGCGGAGCTGGCAAAGATCAGAAAGGACGGCTATTGCGTGTCCCACGGCGAACGCGTGCTGGGCCTGAGCGCAATCGCCGCGCCCATTCACGAAACCAACGAAACGATCAACTACTGCATCACCATCACTGCACCCACCGTCCGCCTCAAACCCAGGATCGACGGCTTCGTGAAGGCCATGCTGAAAACCACACACGATATTTCACGCCGCCTGGGTGCGGAGAGCGCCGGCAATGCCGTGTCAGAAACGCTCACACCATCACCACCTGCAAAACCACCTCGCAAGGCATCTTCATGAACACCCTGATCAAACTGGCGCCACTGCTTGCCACGGCGGCATGCGCCCTGTTGCCCGCGCAAATCCTGGCGCAACCCTACCCCACCAAGCCCATCCGCATAGTGGTGGGCTTTGCCGCCGGAGGCTCCACCGATCTGGTGGCACGTATTTCCGCCGCCAAGCTCAATGCCGCACTGGGCCAGTCCGTGATCGTTGAAAATCGTCCCGGCGCGGGTGGCAATATCGCCGCCGAGATGGTGGCAAAGTCGCCGCCGGATGGCCATCTATTGCTGCTTGCCCCCAGCGCCTTTGCCGTCAATCCCAGCTTGTTTAAGCGCACGCCTTACGATGCGATCAAGGATTTTGCGCCCGTCACGACAGTCAGCACCTATATGCTGTTTTTGGTGTGCCACCCGTCGCTGCCGGTGAGGTCGGTCAAGGAATTGATTGCACTGGCGAAGGCCCGGCCGGGACAGCTAAACTATTCCTCGGCCGGCACCGGCACCACCACGCACATTTCGGGAGAGCTGTTGTCTTACATGACCGGCACGGCCATGACGCACATCGCCTTCAAGGGCTCCGGTCAGCAGACGCCCGCGCTGCTTTCCGGTGAGGTGGCGCTGGCGTTTGGCAGCACCACGGTCGTGCCGTTGATACAGGCCAAGAAAGTGGTGCTGCTGGCCGTGACCGGCGCAAAGCGGTTTCCTGCCTTCCCGAATTCGCCCACGGTCGCGGAAACGGTGCCCGGCTACGAGGTGACTTCTTGGAACGCGATGTTCGCCGCGGCGGGCACGCCACCCGACATCGTGCGCCGTCTCGCGGAAGAGGTGAGCAAAGGCTTGCGGCAAAACGATGTCCTCGATATTTTTGAAAAACAGGGCCTGCAAACCGCTGGCGGCCGCCCCGATGAACTGGCGGCATTGGTGGCCGCTGAAGTCAGCAAATGGGCGAAAGTCATCAAGGCCGCGAAAATTCCTCTGCAGTAATGGCGAAAAGGAAAAACCGTGCAAAAACAATTAGTTACAACATCCCAGCAGGGGGCGGTTCTGATCCTGCGGCTGACCAGCCCGGAGAATCGCAATTCACTCACCACGGAACTGCGTGAACAACTCGCCGATGCAGTGGAACAGGCGGAACGCGAACGCTCGGTGCGTGCGGTGTTCCTCACGGCCGATGGCCCCACTTTCTGCTCTGGCGGCGATCTGAAGTTATTAAAGACCGCCTGCGACCCGTGGCCCGTGCACCGGCGCTTTCGCAATGCCAGCCGCTGGCTGGTGCCCTTGATCACGTTAGACAAACCGGTGGTGATCGGCATGCGCGGCGCTGCGGTGGGCGGCGGCATGGGTCTGGCGTTGACGGGCGATGTGTTGATTGCGGGAGACAGCGCCAAGTTGATGTCGGGCTTTTTCCGCTTGGGCGTGGTGCCCGATGTGGGCGTGATGTATCACTTGCCCCGCTTGATCGGCATGGCACGCGCAAAAAATTTTCTGTTCAGTGGCGGCACCATGGAAGCGCCGGAAATGCTGTCGCTGGGGCTTGCCGCGAAGGTGGTACCCGATGCCGAAGTCGAAGCGGCGGGCATGGCCGAAGCCACCCGGCTTGCCAATGGCCCCGCCGAAGTGATGGGCCTCGCCAAGAATCTGATGGCACGCAGTTTCGAAACCAACATGGCAGACATGTTCACCATTGAAGGACTGGGACAGGCACTTGCCATGTCGAATCCGGAGTTTCGCGAAGGACTCGATGCGGCGCTTGAAGGGCGCCGCGCGGACTTTACCGGGGCAGCGACCCAATCACAAACCACGCCAAAGTAGCACACGAAACGCAACACAAAGGAGAGCCTCATGAATCCCGCAACGTCCGCTGATCTGGAAGCCGTGCGCGACATGGTGAATCAATTCATGCAACGCGAAGTGGTGCCGGTCATGGATGGTTACGAAAAGCGCGGGGAATTTCCTCGCGCACTCATACGCAAGGCCGGCGAAGCGGGTCTTTATGGCGCGGTGTTTCCTGAATCGGTGGGCGGCACCAACATGGGCTATCTCGCCGCGACCATTATTCAGGAAGAAATGGCGAGGAACGACGTTCGATTCAGTGCCTGCAACAACCAGCAGGGTTCAACCTGCCCGACCTGCATTTACGTCGGCGGATCGCAGGAGCAGATTCAAAAATACGTGCCCAACCTTGTGGCCGGTGTAACCATCGGCATGATGTCGCTCACGGAATCGGGCGGCGGCTCGGATGCCGCGGGCGCAATGAAAACCTTCGCGCGGCGCGATGGAGATGTCTACCGCATCAGCGGGCAAAAAATGTTTGCCTCCATCGCCAATGAAACCGATGTTGGCGTGCTGCTTGCCAAGACCGACCGCGACGCCGGTGCACGAGGCGTCTCGGCGTTCATCGTCGAACCGAAAAAGTATCCCGGCTGGAAGGCCCAGCCCATTGACATGCTGGGGCTTTCAAATGCACTGCGTACTAATGTGGTGTACCTCGATGATTTTGTGGTACCTGTCGAGAACCAGCTCGGCGCCGAGGGGGACGGCTTCAAGATCGTCATGCGGGCACTACAGCCGGGGCGCGTCACCGTTGGCGGCAAAGCGCTGGGTGTTGCACGCGCCTGCTTCGAAGATGCGGTGCGCTACGCCAACGAACGCACCCTGCATGGACAGCCCATCGGGCGCTTTCAAATGATTCAATCGGATATTGCCGAGATGGCGACCCAGATCGAAGCCAGCCGCGCACTGCTCTATAACGCGGCTCAAGCCATGGATCAAAATTTGCCTTCGAACCGCATCTCGGCCATTGCCAAGTTTCACGCCTCGCAAACGGCAAAACTTTGCGCTGACAAGGCCCAACAGATTTTCGGTGGTTACGGTATGGCGCTTGAGTACCGCGTGTCGTGGCTGAAATCCTACGCGGATCTGTTTTTCACGGGTGAAGGGTCGGCCAACGTGCAAAAGATTCTCATCGCCGAAGATGCGCTGGGCTACAAGGTCGCAGATCGTCATCATGGCAAGACGGGGCTGCGGGATGTGCGCAAGTAGGAGGCCGGAAGCGGTTTGTATTCCCTGCGATTTTTTATAAGTATCTGTTTTAATTGAATATTTAATATGAACACCCTCGGAACTTTCGATAACTTTTTTCGCCCTGCCAGCGTCGCCATCGTTGGTGCGTCTCCGCAGCGCGGCAATTCGCGCAACACCCTCGTACGTGTATTGCTCAAGCATGGCTATGCCGGGCGTGTGTATCCCGTCAGTCCCAGTCACGCGGAAATTGAGGGACTCAAAGCCTTTGCCGCCATCGATAAGCTGCCCGAGACACCCGACGTCGCATTGGTGATCACGCCCGCGCCGACAGTGCCGGGCATCATCGCCGAGTGCGGCGCCAGGGGAATACGCAACGCCATTGTATATAGCTCGGGATTCGAGGAAATCGAAAGCGGCAAGGAGCACGCGCGCGAGCTAAAGGCCGCAGCGAAACAACACAACTGCTCGGTACTCGGCGCAAACTGTCAGGGGGTGTGGTCGGTACAGCAAAAAACCATGCTGTCGTTTGGTTCGGCATCGCTAAGCTTGGAATCGGTGCGGCACGCGCCCATCGCGATCATTAGTCAAAGTGGCGCGCTGGCAGGCGCGATGGGCAACTACCTGCAAAGCAACGGCATGGGCTGTGCCTACATTGTCAGCGTAGGTAACGAGACTTGCCTCGACGCGCTTGACGTGCTTGCCTGGGTGGTGGAACAAGAGGATGTGCGTACCGTCGCACTCTATGTCGAAGGGCTGGCGGACGCCCGGCGCATACTGCCCATCGCCGAGCGCGCGCGCGCACGAAACGTGCAGATTGTTGCGCTTAAGTCCGGGCGCTCGGCCCTCGGGCAGCAGGCCACAGCTTCGCACACGGGCAAGATCGCGTCTTCGCACGTGGTTTATCAGGACGTGCTGCAACAGGCGGGCGTGATCCCTGTTGACACCTTGGCGCAAGCGCTGGCCGCGCTCGAAGCACTGACTTTTCTTGCGCCACCGCGTGCCAGCAACGATACCCACGGTGGCGTATCCGTATTCGGTACATCGGGCGGCGCGGGCGCGTTGCTGGCGGATCACAGCACTGAATTCGGCGTGCCCCTGGCGGCATTCAGCACTGATACAGCGGCAAAGCTGGAACACATCCTGCCCGAGTTCGCACGCAAAGCCAACCCGGTCGACCTTACCGGCCAGATCAACAGCAGCCCCAACCTGTTCAAAGACACCTGCCTGGCATTACATGCCGACCCGCGCACGGAAGCCATCGTGGTGCAATTTGCCAGCAGCGGACGCCGCGGTCTCGAAGAAAACGCCGCGGTATTCCAAGCGACGGCACGCGACCTGCCCATGATCGCCAGTTTCGCCGGTGAAGTCATGACATCCGAGACCACCAACGCCCTGCGCGAGGCCGGCGTGATGTGTTGCGCCGATCCGGCAGCCACCATGCGCGCGTTGTCGCTGCTCTACACGCGGCAACGTATGCAGGCGTTGCCCAAATTGCCGGAACGCCCGCTGTTGCCATTGCGTGCCGCACCGCGCGATTGGGCAGAGACCATGCAATTTGCTGAAACCAGCGGCCTCACACCGGTGAAATGGATCGTGCTGCGACCCGGCGATCACGCTGCCACCGCATGCGCCGGCATGGTGTATCCGCTCGTGGTCAAAGTATTGCCGGACGTGGCCGCCCACAAAAGCGAACTGGGATTGGTCAAATTGCGCGTGGCATCCGCTCAGGCAGTCGATGCCTACGCAGCCGATTTTCGCCAGCGATTGGGCAGGCCTGATATGGGCGTGCTGATTCAGGAAATGGTGGATGAGGGCGTGGAGGTCGTACTGTCCTGCCTGCGTCAAACCGACTTTGGCCCGGTGATCGCCATCGGTAGCGGCGGCGTGGCCGTCGAGCTTTACCGGGATGTCGCGCATCTGGCGTTGCCGGTGTCCGCTGCACAGGTGCTGGCGGCTTTACGCAAGCTCAAATTGTGGGTACTACTGCAGGGCTATCGCGGCAAACCCGCTGCTGACGTGGAGGCCCTGGCACATGCCGCGGTGCGCTTCGGCGACCTGTTTCTGGCTTGCCCCGAGTTGCTGGAATTCGAAATCAATCCGCTCATCGTGCGGCCACGCGGTTGTGGCCTTGCCGCGATAGATGCACTGGTTACCAGGGCACACACCGCCGGTGGCCCCAACGCAGACACAAACTGATGTTTACCAACGACACACTCAGGGGCCGCACTGCGCTGATTACCGGCGGCGGTAGCGGTATCGGACTGGAAATCGCTACGCACTACGCACGTGTCGGTGCATCCGTGATGCTGATCGGCCGCAACGAAGATCGCATAGAAGCTGCCGTCAAATTGATTGCGGCTGAAGGCGGCACCGCCGCAGCGTGACGTGCCAACGTGCGCAATTACGACGAACTGCAGGCAGCCGTTCAGGGAACGGTCGAACGCTTCGGCGGACTCGACATACTGGTTAACAACGCGGCAGGCAATTTTGTCTGCCCCACGGCAGAACTGTCACCGCGTGGCTGGAAAACCGTGATCGATATCGATCTGAACGGCACCTTTCACGGCTGTCACGCAGCCTATCCGTATCTGAAACAGTCACCGCACGGCGGCGCCATCATCAGCATCATCACCATGCTGGGCGTCAGCGGATGGCCGGGCGCGGCCCACTGCGCAGCGGCCAAGGCAGGCATCCTGTCGCTGTCGCGCACGCTGGCGGTGGAATGGGGCCCGGACAAGATCCGTGTGAATACCATTTCACCTGGCCCCATTGGCGACACTGAAGGGGTGCGCCGCATGTACATCGAAACCGGACGCGGTGAACTCGAGGCTAGAAAAACTGCACTCGGCCGCTTTGGCCGCAAGGAAGAAATCGCCAACGCAGCCATTTATCTGGCATCGGGTCTCGCCGGTTACGTCACGGGCGAGAATCTGATTGTGGATGGCGGGCGGTGGTTAAAATATGTGGCAGCCTGACGGAAATACACCGTATCTATTTGATTTAATTGAATAATTTTTACTCGCTTAACGACTCAGCCGCGATGACCAGCAAGAATCTCTTCGAGGGCATTAAAGTTCTCGCCGTGGCGCGCCAGATTGCCGCGCCCTTCGCCACTTACCAATTGGCCATGCACGGCGCCGAAGTACTGACCGTCGACAACCCAAAAGAAGTCGATAGCATGCGGCTGGTTGCGGGTGCCGGTGGCGGATTGCACAAACACGCCATGAGCCACAGTTTCATGGCGCAGGCGGCAAACAAAAAATCCATGCAGCTCGATCTGAGTCTGCCGAGGGGCCAGGAAATATTCCGGCGCCTCGCGGCCGAATCCGACGTGGTGGTGGAAAATCTGGTCACGGGCGGAATGGCTAAATTCAACGTGGCTTATGACGACCTGAAGCAAGTCAACCCACGTCTTATTTACTGCTCGCTCACCGGCTACGGCCAAACCGGCCCCACTGCGCGCCGGGCCGCGATTGACGGTGCCGTACAGGCAGCCAGCGGACTGATGAGCCTGTCGGGCACGCGCGAAACCGGCCCGATGAAAGTCGGCTTTCTGATGGCTGATTACGCCAGCGGCTACGCTGCGGCGCTCGGTATTGTATCCGCGCTGTATTACCGGGCAATCACCGGGGAAGGCCAATACATCGACTGCGCCATGCTTGATACCGCCATGACCATGGCGGGCGCGGACATGTGCGAGGCCGCCACCACCGGCAACTACAAAGGGTTGCGCGGCAACGGTGATGGCCGTTACATCTCGAACATTTTCAAGTGCAAGGAAGGCACACTGTCCGTAGCGGCCACCACGGAATCGCGCCGTGCGCGCTTCTGGCGCGCCATAGGCCGCCTGGATATTCCGCAAGACCCGCGCTTTTGCACGCCGGAAGTGGTTGCCCAAAACTATCCGGCGCTGTGTGCGGAAATCGAAAAAACACTGCAACAAAAATCAGCCATTGAATGGGAGGAAATCGTCTCTGACGCCGGCGTGGCGGCCATGGCGGTGCGTGATTTGCATCAGGCCATGGCAAACCCGCAAATCGTGCATCGCGGGCTGATGCACCGGTTTCCGTTTGACGCGCAACTGGGTTACGCGGTGTGTGTCCCCAAGGCGCCGTATCAGTTGTCGAAAACCGGCGCGCACATCCATTCGCCGCCACCGCGCGTGGGACAGCATACGGATGAAATCCTGCGCCGATTGGGGTTTAACGACACACAAATTCACGAATTGCACACCACGGGCGTGGTTGAGGCGCTGCCGAAGGTCAAATAAGGCTGGGAGGAATCCCCCAACGTAATGCATGGGTTGGCCTGCTGTTTATACCCTTCGGCAAGGCTCAGGGGGCTACGCGTTAGCCGGGTACTCTAAGTCCGCGCCGGCACCGGCGCATCTTCAACTGCAGGGCCCGGTGGCAGACTTGAAGTTGATACGTCAGTGGCCAGGATATCCACCGCAACCGCGCGCTTTGCATCCGCCTTTGGCACCACGTCATCCGCCGCCAGAAAGCCTCCTGACTGATGCTTCCACAGTTTTGCGTAGTGCCCATCCAGCCGCAGCAATTCCTCGTGC
>SYEN01000060.1 GCA_005800795.1 Burkholderiales bacterium
AATCGCCACGCGCTGCTGCATGCCGCCAGACAAGGCAGCGGGCTTCTTGTCACAGGCATCTTTCAGGCCGACGGCATCGAGCAATCCGGCGGCGCGCTGGCGGGTTGCGCCCTCCAAACTTTCGCTGGCCATCATCGCCGGCATCATCACATTCTCCAGCGCGGTAAAGGCCGGCAGCAGATGATGAAACTGAAAAATAAAGCCCAGCGTGGCATGGCGCGCGCGGGTACGCGCATCATCATCGAGTAGTGTGACATCTTCGCCATTCAGCCGGTAGACGCCGCTGGTTGCACCTTCCAGCAGGCCGATAATGTTAAGCAGTGTACTTTTACCCGAGCCGGAGGGCCCGATCAGCGCGGCGAATTCACCCGGCTGAAGCGTCAGATCAACACCGTGCAGCACTTCCTGCTCGTTGGGCAGGCTCGCATTGTAGGTTTTACGCAGCGCGGTCAGCGCAAGCAAAGCGTGGCTCATGGGCTCTTACGACCGGATCGCCTGCGCGGGATCCAGCCGCGCCGCATCGCGCGCAGGCAATACCGAAGCCACCACACCCAGCACGGTGGCCGCACCCAGCACCATAAACGTCAGACCGAAATCAAAGGACAGCTCGAACAACGGTGTGCCACTGGCGCTGCGCAGTATGCCGCTGAATAGACCCACCAACGCAAGGCCAAACGCAGTGCCCACCAGAGCACCGGTAAAGCCCACCACCGCACCTTGCAGCAAAAACACCCGCTGCATCTGCCCGCGTGTGGCCCCTACCGCGCGCAGAATGCCGATCTCCTTGCGCTTTTGCACCACCGACACCACCAGCACGCTGGCAATACCCAGCACCACCACAATGGCGACGAAAATGCGGATCAGCTGCGACATGATGGTCTGGTTACCGAGCGCGGTGAACACCTGCGCGTTGGTCTGCATCCAGCTTTCCACCTGCTGGCCGGTCAGCGCGCGCAGCCGCGCGGCCACTTCGGCTGCCTGCATGAGATCCTGCGCGGCGACGTCAATATGGGTTATGCGCCCGCTGATGTTGAGCAAACTTTGCGCCGGCCGCAATCCGGCATACACCGTGCGCCGGTTCGCTTCGCGCGAGCCCATGTCGAGCAGCGCGCGTATCTGAAGCACTTCGCTGCGGCCATCGGACGACTGCACACGAAAACGGTCGCCCAGTTGCGCGCCGAGGTCTTTCGCCAGATCAACGCCAATCAGTGCATCGCCCGCTTCCAGCCGCAACGCGCCCTGAACCACTTTGTCATCGAGCCGCACCACGCGCTGGTAACGGGCAAGTTCTGTGCCGGTAATAATGACTGAACGCGTCGAATCGCCCTTCACCGCCAGCGCGCCGCCGCTCGCCACCGGCGCCACCGCCAGCACCCCCGGTGCAGATTCCACCCGGCGCAGTATGGCCGGCCAGCCGTCGATGGTTGTCAGCCGCTGTGGCCGCGCCTGCACACTGGGCACGCGTGGCGCGCCGTCAGCACTGGCAATCAAGGGCGCTGCGATTTCCTCCGGTGGTTTAATCACCACATGCGGCTGCGCGCCGGTAACACGCCGGATCAAATCCGCCTGCACACCCGCCAAGATGGCGGTGATGAAATAAATCACACCCACACCCACTGCCGCGCCGCCGACAATCAACGCCGTCTGCATGCGGCCTTCGCGCAAAAAGCGCAGCGCCACGGTGAATTCAAATCTGCCGAACATGCCTCACCACCGCCCGCTGCCCATCAGCGCCGCTCGCGCACGCGCGCACCGGGCTCGATATCGCGCGTCACGATCACGCGGTCATTGGGCGCGAGGCCTTCGAGGATTTGCACACGCCCCTGCGTCTGCGCACCCGTGCGTACCGGCACACGCACAGCGGCATCCTCACGCAGCACCATCACGTACGGCGCATCGGATTGCAACTGGCGCACCGCATCGGCGGGCACGATCAATGCCTGCTTCAGCACCGGCCCGGCCAGATCCATCGACACCGTCATGTCCGCTTTCAGGAACGGCGGCGGCTTTGGGATATCCAGACGCACTTCTACCGTACCGCGCGCGGCATCCACCCCCGGCGCGATATAGGCAATCACAGCCTCAAAGCGCTCATTCGGAAACGCTTCGGCAGCGGCCATCGCCGTGCGGCCGGCTGCCAGCAGCGGCAAATTTTTTTCATCCACCTGCACAATCAGCCGCGCCGGGCCGTCAAGCGCCAGTGTCATCATGCGCCGCGCGGGTTGCGCAATATCGCCCGGCTCGATCAAACGTTCCAGCACCACGCCGGCAGCGGGCGCGCGAATTTCGGTTTGCGCCAGCCGTGCCTGCGCCAGTGCCAGGGCGGCATCGGCTTCCTGCAGCTGCATGCGCGCCTGTTGCGCCTCCGCGCCCTGCACTTCCTGTGCCGTCACCTGCGTGCCGGCGGCGGCCCACTGGCTGCGCACCACCTGCAACTGGCGCTCGGCTTCGTCCACGCGAGACTGGCTGATAAAACCTTTGGCGAATAGTTCCTGCGAGCGCTTGAGTTCCTTCTCGGCCAGCGCCACGTTCGACGCCGCCTGCGTGCGTGCTTCACGCGCAGTGGGCAGGGCCAGCGTGGTCACCGATTGCACGCGTGCGCGTGCACGGTCCCGTGCGGCGCGTGCCTGCGTGACGGCAGCCTGTAATTCAGATTGTTCCAGCGCCACGAGTAGTTCGTCCGCTGCAACGCGCACGCCCTCGCGCGCCGCCACCTTGTGAATACGACCGGTGATGGTGGTGCCGATTTCCACGCGTGCCGGCGCCAACACGCGGCCACTCGCCACCACGCTGAGTTGCACGTCTTCGCGCTTGGCAGCGAGCACATCGACCACCACCGCCTTAGGTCGCGTGATGGCGTAGATCGCGGCGGCAACGATCAGTACCAGCGCCAACCACAAGCCTTTTCTAGCGCGAAGCATGAATTAAAATATCTAATAAAAACAGATACTTACAATTATACCTCAGTTATCCCTCAGGTTACTTCGCTTGCCAGCCGCCCCCCATTGAGCGCACCAGATCAGCCGCAGCCACACGCCGCGCCCGCAGTGCGTCCGCGCGATTTAAATCAGCCGCCAGCAGATTGCGTTCAGCGTCGATCACGTCAAGCTGGCTGGTGAGGCCGTTATCGAAGCGGATACGCGCCAGCCGCAACGTGTCACGCAGCGCAGCGGCGCGCGCAGATTCCGCGTCGAATATCTCGCGAGCGCGCGTTTGCGCGGACAGCGCCTGCTGCACTTCGCGGAAGGCTTCCTGCACGGCTTTTTGGTACTGGGCCAAGGCCTGCTGCTCGCGCGCTTTGATGGCGTCGACTTCACCGGCCAGCCGCCCGGCCTGGAAAATGGGTTGTGTGAGTCCGGCCGCCACCTGCCAGATCAGAGCCGGGCCGGAAAGCAAATCGCTCAACGCACGGCTTTCGCTACCCAGATAACCCGTCAGAGAAATGCGTGGAAACATCGCCGCGCGCGCTGCGGCAATGCGCGCATTCAAGGCGACCAGCCGTTGCTCGGCCTGCGCGATATCCGGACGTCGCAGCAACAAATCGGAGGGCAAACCCTCGGGCGCCAGCGGTGGCGGTGTAGCGTTGCCCTGCGCAACACGTTTCACGCCAGCCTCAACCATCGCACGCGGACTGCGGCCAAGCAGCACAGCGAGTGTCAATTCTTCCCCGGTGCGGCTACGCTCAAGCACGGGTAGTTGTGCTTGAGCGGCGGCGAGTTCCGCCTCAAGCTGACGCAGCTGGAAATCGTTGGTGAGCCCTGCCGAATTACGCACCCGCTGCAGCTTCAAGTTGTCCTCGCGCAGCGCCAGCGTGCGTCGCGTCAACGCGACCTGCTCGTCGAGCGCCAGCAAACTGAAATAACCTCGCACCACGTCAGCCGCCAGTGCCACGCGCACCGTGTCGCGCGCCGCCTCGCTCGCCAGCACTTCCGCGCGCGCGGCATTGCCCGCACCTCGCAAGCGGCCCCACAAATCCAGTTCATACGACACGTTGATTTGCGCGCGAAAGCTGCTGCGTTCCAGCGCGTTGGCGGGAATCGGGATGGGTGCGACTTCGGACGAACGTGAGCGATCGGTCTGGGCCGACGCATCAACGGACGGAAACAACTGCGCACCCGCCACCCGTACCAGCGCACGTGCTTCATCCACGCGTGCCGCTGCCAGCGCCAGATCACGGTTGTGTTCAAACGCTTCAGCAACCAGCGTATCGAGCGCGGCGTCGTCAAATAGCGTCCACCAGCGTTCGCCGATGGTGAGCGGCTGGGCCTGCCCCACCAGCGAGGCCGGCCACGCCGCGGGCAACTCAGCTTTCGGTTTGGCAAACGGCGGCCAAATATTCCATGAGGGCAAACTCGAACAACCGGCTAGCGTTAAAAAAATACTCAATAAAAACAGATACTTATGAAGCATCACGCACCTCCCGGGATGCCGGGTTGCGCGCGGCCTGCTGCCGATGCAACTCAACTTCATCTTCAATTTCTTTGGTCGAACGCTGGTCCGACAATTTGCGATCGACAATCAATTTATAAAACCACGGGATAAAAAAGATTGCCAGAAAGGTTGCCGCCAGCATGCCGCCCATCACACCGGTGCCCGCCGAGTGCCGTGCACCCGCGCCTGCACCGCTGGAAAACGCCAGCGGCGTCACACCCAAGATGAATGCCATGGACGTCATAAGGATCGGCCGGAAACGCAGCCGCGCCGCTTCAATCGCCGCAGCGGAAGTCGAAAAGCCTTCGTGTTTTTTCAGCACCGCGTATTCAACAATCAGAATCGCGTTTTTCGCCGCAAGGCCCAGCAGTGTCACCAGACCAATCTGAAAATACACGTCATTGGACAATCGGGCGATGCCCGCCAGCGGCGAAAGCAAATCCTTCAACCACGGCACGCCCTGCGCCATGTAGTACGGCATCGGCAGCAGGTTATTGATGAAAATGGCCGCCAGCGCACCAAAGGAGCCGAACGGCAGCGCCAACAGCACCGCCAACGGCAGCGACCATTTGTCGTATTGTGCGGCGAGAATCAAAAAAACCATCAGCGCCGCCAACCCCAGGGCGATCAGCGAGGTGCCGCCAGAACGCTTCTCCTGATACGAGGCGCCGCCCCAATCAAAGCTGAACTCCGGCGGCAGGGTTTCGCGCGCGATTTTCTCCATGCGCTCGATGGCCTGGCCGGAGCTGATGCCCGGCAGCGCCGAACCAAAAATTTTTACCGCCGGCAGATTGTTGAAACGCTCCATCGAATCCGGCCCTGATGAATACCGCACCGTCGCCAGCGAACCCAGCGACACCATCTTGCCCTGATCAGAGCGCACGAACATCGAGGAAATATCCTCGGGCCGCTTGCGATACTCGGGCTCGGCCGACATCAACACCTGCCACGTGCGGCCGGACTTGTTGAAATCGTTGACGTAGTAGCTGCCGAGCGTGGCCGCCAGCGTGCCGTAAAGTTCATCCAGAAGTACTCCGGCGGTCTTGGATTTTTCGCGATCCACATCAATGTAAAGCTGCGGCACGTTGGCGCGCCACAGCGTATTGACGAAAGCAAACGAACCGTCTTTTTGCACCGCGCCGAGCAACTGCTGCGTGACTTCAAACAGACGCGCGGCTCCGCCTTCGCCGCGGTTCTGCAAATAAAACTCGAACCCACCGGCGTTGCCCAATCCGAATATGGGTGGTGGCGCAAAGCCCAGCACCAGCGCCTCCTTGATGTGCGCGGTCTTGCCAAAAAACTCGCTCACCAGTTGCTGAGTGCCAGCCTAGCGTTCGTCCCAATGCTTTTGCGTCACAAAAAATCGTGGCCGCGCTATTGCGAAAACCACCGCCGAGAAAATCCAACCCCGTAAACGCCACCGCGTTTTCGTTCGCCGGATTCGACTTGATCGCCTCCACCACCTGTGCCACCACCTTGTCGGTACGCTCCAGCGTGGCGCCATCGGGCAGGAACACTGCCGCGATGTAATAACCCTGATCTTCATCGAGTACCAGCGAGCCGGGTGTGGCCCGCCACAGGCCGAAGGTGATCG
>SYEN01000061.1 GCA_005800795.1 Burkholderiales bacterium
CGGTCGCGGTAGAACTTGAAGCGGGCGCGGGCACAGGCGCGGTCGGCGTCGTCGACGCTGACGATTTCGATCAGGCGCTGAAAGCGGCTGAACACTGGCGGCCATTCTTCGCGCAGGTTGAGCAGCACTTCGTCGTGGGGCAGTTGTGCAAGTTGCGCGTTAGGCGGCTGCGCGTTGAACAAGCCTTCGTGATCGATTACCACCGGCGTGCGCGCGGCCAACGGGTGCGAAGCATCGCAATGCGGCACGAACGCCAGCGGTGCAACCGTCCACAGCATACGGTCGAAACTTTGCGCGACGGCGGCATCCGGGCACATCACGGCAACCCGTAGACCTTGGGCATGAGCCTTGGCGGCAAGACGGCATGCAACGCTGAGTTTGTTGCTGACGTGGGTGTAAAAATCGATTTGGGTCATTCCTGTGGCGCTAGAGCGGTATTTCGTAAGTATTTGATTTATTGATTATTTCGTGGCGGCACGATTGACCAGGAACTGCGTGAGCAGCGGCACCGGACGGCCGGTGGAGCCTTTTTCGCGTCCGGATTTCCACGCAGTGCCGGCAATATCCAGATGCACCCATTTGAATTTTTTGGCGAAGCGCGACAGGTAACACGCCGCAGTGACTGCGCCTGCCGGGCGACCGCCGATGTTGGCGAAATCAGCGAAGTTGCTTTTCAGTTGCTCCTGATATTCGTCGTGCAGCGGCAGATGCCAGGCGCGATCTTGCGCGGCTTCGCCGGCGGCGAGCACTTCCTTGGCGAGCGCATCGTCGTTGGCAAACAGGCCGCTCACCACGTGGCCGAGCGCGATTACGCAGGCGCCGGTGAGTGTGGCGATATCGATCACAGCCGATGGTTGGTAGCGCTCGGCGTACGTCAGCGCGTCGCACAAAATCAGCCGTCCTTCGGCGTCAGTATTCAATATTTCCACCGTTTGCCCCGACATGCTCTTGACGATGTCACCCGGCTTGGTGGCGCGGCTGCCTGGCATGTTTTCGGTGGCGGGAATAATGCCGACCACGTTAATCGGCAGTTTCATCTCGGCCACCGCACGCAGCGTACCCAGAACGCTGCCCGCGCCGCTCATGTCGAATTTCATTTCGTCCATTTCGCCCGCGGGTTTAAGCGACGTGCCGCCGGTGTCGAAGGTGACGCCCTTGCCCACCAGTGCCACGGGCTTCTGGTTCTTGGGGCCGCCGTGATATTCCAGCACGATCAGTTTGGGCGGCTCGGCGCTGCCGCGCGCCACCGACAGCAACGTGCCCATGCCGAGTTTTTGCATTTCAGGGCGATTCAGCACTTTGATTTTCAGTTTGTAGCGGCGCGCGAGCGCCTGTGCCTGATTGGCGAGATACGTGGGCGTGCACACGTTGCCCGGCAGATTGCCCAGGTCTTTCGCGAAACTCATGCCATGGCCGAGCGCCACCCCTTGCGCAAGCGCCTTCGCTGCGCGCCGGGCATCCGCTGCCGCATGCGCCAGCACCAGGCGCTTGAGCGCCGCTGCCGGCTTGTCGCTTTTGCTTTTCATTTGCTCGAAGCGGTAGGTCGATTCGATGGCAAGTGTTGCGGCCTGTGCGATACGCCAGCCGATATCCGATGCACCGGCAGCCAGCGAGGTGAGATGCAGTTCGGCATCAACGGCACCCGTGGCATGGATTGCGCGCAGCGCCACTGCGACCGCGTTGCGATACGCTTTTTCGTTGAACGACTTTTCCGCTCCCAGCCCGACCAGCAGCACGCGTTCGCAAGCCGTGTTTGCCACGCCGTGCAGCAGCATCGTTGCGCCGGCGCGGCCTTCCATGTCGCCGCTTTTTAGCGCTTTAGTCAACGCGCCCCTGGCCACGCGATCCAGCGCAATGGCCGGCGCGGAGAGCTTGCGCGATTCGTAGACGCCCACGACCGCGCAGGCGGTTTTTGACAAGCCCGGCGCAATACTTTTTGTGCTAAATTCCACGGCAATGCTCCTCAGTGAGCCTCAATGAATCCGAACAAAATTCCAGCTGATTCAACCCGTAAATTCGACGTCAAATCAGGTGGTATTGATGCGCCGATTATCGGCGGTTTCCCCGTGAAAAGCAAAATCGCCCGAGTGCCTGCATGATCTTTCACCGGACCTTGCTGCGCGAAATGACGGGCACCGCATTGGCGACGTTTCTGGTGTTGTTGGGCATCGTGCTGACCACGCAGTTGGTGCGATTTCTTGCGCTGGCAGCGGGCGGCTCAATTACCTCGGGCAGCGTAGTCGCGTTGTTGGGTTTCACGTTGATCGGGTTTCTGCCGACACTGTTGTCGCTGACGTTATTCATCGCCGTGCTGATGACGTTAAGCCGCGCTTATCGCGATTCGGAAATGGTGGTGTGGTTTTCCTGCGGCGTGGGTCTCACGCGCTGGATTTCGCCGGTTCTGATGTTCGCGTTGCCGCTGGTGCTGACCATCGCAGCGCTGGCGCTGGGCTTGTCACCCTGGGCTGCGGGTAAGGCCGAGGATTATCGGAAGATTCTCGACAGCCGCGATGACGCGTCGGCGATACAGGCGGGCGTTTTCCGCGAATCGCGTCAGGCCGACCGTGTGTTTTTCGTGGAAGGGGCGTCGGTCACGGACAATCGCGTATCCAATGTGTTTGTCAGTTCCACGCAGCAGGGCCGCTCGGGTGTGATGGTCGCCAGGGAAGGCTTTCAGGAAACCGCACCCAACGGCGACCGTTTCTTGGTGATGCGCAACGGCTATCGCTACGAAGGTGAGCCGGGCCGCGCCGACTTTCGCATCTATGAGTTCGAACGCTACGCGGTTCGGGTCGAAACGCAGGATGCGGTGCGCGCACCCGGCACCAAGAATCTGTCCACACCCGATTTGATCGCGAACGGAGGACCGCGCCATTTGGGTGAACTGTCGTGGCGCATCGGGCTGCCGGTGAGCGCGTTGCTGCTGGCGTTGCTGGCGATTCCATTGTCGTTCGTGAATCCGCGCGCGGGACGCTCGGTCAATCTCATTGTGGCGGTGCTGATTTACATGGTGTACGTGAACATGATTTCGGTGGTGCAGGCGTACATAGCGCAGTCTCGCCTGCAATTGACACCGGGCCTGGTGGCGCTGCATTCGGTAGTGCTGGTGTTACTACTGCTGATGTTTTACCGCCGGTTGAGCGTGTTTTCCTTCGGGCGGCTTTTTGTTCGCCGCTAACGTGCCAACGTGCCCACGTGCTGATGTGCTGAGATGAAAACCCTGCGCCGTTACATTATCCGCGAGATCGTGCTCGCCACCACCGTGGTGATGATCGCGCTGTTGCTGCTGTTTGCGTTTTTTGATCTGGTGGAGGAAATCAAGGATCTCGGCCGTGGTGGCTATCACATGCGTTACGTGGTGCGGCATGTGGTGTTGTCGATTCCGGCGCATGTGTACGAAATTTTTCCGATAGCTGCGCTGATCGGGACGCTGTTTGCCATCGCGCAACTGGTGGCGAGTTCTGAATACACGGTGATGCGGGCTTCGGGGGTGTCGCTGTTCAGCATAATCGGCACCATTCTGACGGCGGGCGTGCTGTTCGGCGCACTGACGTTTGCATTCGGCGAATACGCGGGCCCGTTGTCCGAACAACTGGCACAGCAACTGCGCTCGCGGGCGATTACCGGCATCGTTGCGCAGGAGTTTCGCTCCGGACTGTGGCTGAAGGACGACAAGAGTTTCATTAACGTGCGCGAAGTCACCACCGACGGACAGTTGAAGGGGGTGCGCATTTACGAGTTTGACGCCGCTTCGCGTCTGCGCTCGGTAACCACTGCAGATCACGGTGTATTCAAGGGCGACCGGCAGTGGCAGCTTTCCGGCGTGAAAAAAACCACCCTTACCGAAGTGCGCGCTGAAGTCGACAAGACGCCTTCGATAATTTGGCTGTCGGTGCTGGAGCCGCGGCTGCTCAACGTATTGATGGTGCAGCCCGAGCAAATGTCGGCGGCAAGTCTCAGTTCGTTCGCGCAGCACCTGCGTGAAAACCGCCAGAAATCGCTGCGTTACGAAATCGCACTGTGGTCGAAAATCACCTATCCGCTGGCGGTGTTGACGATGATGTTGCTGGCGCTGCCGTTTGCGTATTTTCAGCGGCGGCAGGGTGGTGTGGGTGGACGCATTTTCGCAGGCATCATGCTGGGGCTGGCGTTTTATTTTCTGAACCAGCTCTCGGCGCACCTCGGTTTGCTTAACGAGTGGCGGCCACAGGCGAGTGCGTTGCTGCCAACAGCGGTGTTCCTGCTATTGGCGACGGTGATGTTGTGGCAGCAGGAGCGGCGGTAACGTGGGTTAAGCGGCGTCGACCAGCCGCGTTCCGGCCAGCCGGTCATGCAGGAATTGTTTGTCGCTGTCCAGCAGGGCCCACAGGAACCCCATGCCGAGCGTTGCCACGCTGATCAGCGCGGCAAAATAACGGACAAACGCGCGGGCGTGGGTAGGGGGGGTGCCGTCCCGGCGCACGACTCGAAGTTTCCAGGTTTTCATTGGTAGCGTTTGCCCGGTACTGGCCCATTGCCAAGTGTAAAAGGTGCCACAGAACAGCAGCAACCATAGCTGCAGCGCTGCACGTGCAAAATGCTGTGCCCAGCCCTGTGTGAGGAAGACCAAGGGCAGCGTCGCCAGCAGCAAAACCGCCGCGAGTATCAGGATTTCGTAGACAAGGCTTAAAAACCGGCGTTTAAGCGTCGCAGCCTTGGCGGCAAGCGCCGGGGCGGGAACTTCTGTGATCACTTGCCTGGCGTATCCCCTGTGGCGGATTCGGGTGAAGGCTGCGCCGGCACCTGTTTTTGCTGATCCCACTTTTGGCGCAGCTCGCCACGCGGCGGCCGCGGCAGTTGCCGCAGGGTTTTGTAATTCTCCCGCGCTTCACTGCGTTGCGCGGGGGTCAATGCCGCCCAAGCTTGCATGCGACGCTGTAACCGCGCTCGCTCATCCTGCTGCATTTTGGGATAGCGGTTGGCGATGGTGACCCACTTCTTGCGGCGCACCGTATCGAGGTTGTCCCATTCGGCTGCCAAGGGCGCGAGCACCGACTGTTGTTTGGGTGACAGCTCTGTCCAGAGCGGACGCGCCGCTTTTACGGATGTATTGCCTTGTGTCTGGGGCGCGGGTTGTTGAGCGATGGCCGTCCCGGCGGCACCGGCAACAGACAGCAACAACCCAGCGATCAGCGCGTTTGCCGTTTTGCCCACGAATCGAATCCTTTTTCCAGATAGGCGTTGATCGGCAGTTCGTCGGTCAACAGCGCTTCGTCGATTTCGGCGATTTCGCTGCCTTGCTGGCCGAATGTCTGCCAAGCGACAAGCCCGGCCAGCGATACCAACAAGGCCAGCAATGCAACCCCTGCTACCAAGTTGTGGCTAAACGGCTCCAGCAGGCGGCCAAAGCGTCCTGCTGCGACGGGTGCCCATGCTTCCTGCGGTGCGTCGGCAAAGTGAGCAAGCGCTTCCTTACGGGCCAGCAGCAGCTTTTCTGCCGTCATGCTATCGAGTTCCTGCGTGCTTTCTTGAAGCAGCGCAGCAATTTTCGAGGCAAATTCGTCGTTTTTACGGATATTTTCAACGGTCATAGCGTAATGCCCAGTTTTTTCAACGATTCGGCAAGGGTATGCGTTGCCCGGGAGCAGTGCGTTTTTACACTGCCTTCCGAACATCCCATGGCTTGCGCAGCCTCGGCGACGTCCATTTCTTCCCAGTAACGCAGGATGAAAGCTTCACGTTGACGCGCCGGTAACTTTTCAAGGGATTTCTCAATTAAAGCACGGACTTGTGATCTTTCCAGTTGCTGTGGCGGGGGGGCTGCGTAGGGTGACTCATTCTCGACTTCGATCGTTTCCAGCGGATCATGTTCCCCATCCGAGTCCTCATTAATCAGCGAAGACATCGGCGTAGTCCACATGGAACGAACTTTTTGCCGCCGGTAAAAATCGCGGATGGTGTTTTGCAGGATGCGTTGGAACAGCAGCGGCAATTCTTCCGGTGGCCGGCCGGCATATTTTTCCGACAGCTTCATCATGGCGTCCTGCACGATGTCCAGCGCGGTGTGTTCGTCGCGCACGGCAAACATGGCTTGCTTATAGGCCCGGCGTTCCACCTCGGCGAGAAAGTCCGCCATTTCCTTGTAAGTTGCCAGATTGCCCGCCTGATGTGTGTGCCGTGCGCCGTAAAAGCAGCATTATGAAAGTCGCCGTATCACGTTACCGTAAGCACCGGCATCACGAGCGTATCGACCGGGCGCATCTTAGCAAATCGCCTGCGGCGCGCGTAGTGGGGCTTTTTTCACCGAACGCAAACGCCGCTATCACGTTGTTTACAAGCCGGTTTTTTCTTGACCGGCTGCGGTCAAAACGGTAACCTACAAAGTTTCCGCGCTAACTGCCAGTTTCGGTCAGTGACGTATGGGTGTGTGTTTGGCTGGTTTGGCCGATAACGCCCGCGTCTTGCGCTGTCAATCGTTGCAGCTATTCCAGTCTACCAATCGTTTCAATCGATCAGAGTCCCAAAAACATGCAATTGATGGGTGCCGAAATCGTCATACGTTGTCTCCAGGAGGAGGGCGTCGAACACGTGTTCGGCTATCCGGGGGGGGCCGTACTGCATATATACGACGAATTATTTAAGCAAAACAAGGTTAAACACGTGCTGGTGCGGCATGAGCAGGGCGCACTGCACGCGGCCGATGGCTACGCGCGCTCGTCCGGTAAGGTGGGGGTGGCGCTGGTGACTTCCGGCCCTGGCGTGACCAACGCCGTAACCGGCATAGCCACCGCTTACACCGACTCAATACCGCTGGTGGTGATCACCGGCCAGGTGCCCACACACGCCATCGGCGAAGACGCGTTTCAGGAATGCGACACGGTTGGCATTACGCGCCCCTGCGTCAAGCATAACTTCCTGGTGCGCAATGTCGAAGACATCGCCGCCACCATGAAAAAAGCATTTTATATCGCGTCGACAGGCCGGCCGGGGCCGGTGGTGGTGGATATCCCCAAGGATGTTACCGCGAACAAAACCGAGTATGCCTACCCTGCCACGGTGACCATGCGCTCCTACAGTCCGGTGACCAAGGGCCATCCAAGCCAGATCAAAAAAGCGATCCAACTGCTGGCAGCCGCGCAACGACCGATGATTTACACCGGCGGCGGCGTGATTCTCGGCGATGCCGCGCCGGAGCTGACCGAGCTGGTACGCAAGCTCGGCTTTCCGTGCACCAATACGCTGATGGGCCTGGGCGGGTACCCCGCGACCGACAAGCCTTTTGTCGGCATGCTCGGCATGCACGGCA